>JACSRG010000318.1 GCA_014879865.1 Anaerolinea sp. | reverse complement strand
AGATGTGTATAAGAGACAGCTATGAAGGTTTTGGTATCCCCGTGCTCGAGTCGATGGCGTGCGGAACGCCTGTACTCACGTCGAATGTCTCCTCTCTGCCTGAAGTAGCGGGCGACGCCGCGCTAACCGTAACGCCAACCGATCAGGACGCGATCACCGGAACGCTCGACCGGCTGATCAGCGATGGTGCACTGCGCGCCGACCTCAGCGGGCGCGGACTGGAACGCGTCAAGGCGTTTACATGGGATGCCGCTGCCGAACAACTTCAGCATGTTTATCAATCAATGCTGTCTTAATTCTCAGCTCAAACTTGCCGCCTCTATAATGTTTCTAGAATGCTCCTGCGCTTAAGGATAAACTCGGCATGTCACGCAAATTCTTCATCGATCCAAACAAACCGTTCTTCATTTTCGACACGGCTGGCGATTGGTTAGCCACCAAACTCGGCGATTACATCTTCGATGGTCGCGGCGATTACATTGGGTTCATCCGCACCGAAAAGTACGATGTATTTACCAAATCCGGCGAGTGGATTGGCAATCTCTACCCGGACGGACGCATCATCCGCAAACGCAGCGCACAACGTCCGCCGCTCCTGCCCGCCCACGAACTGCCCAAGCAGCCGCCGAAGACGAAAATACCCGCCCGCTCTCCCCTGCCGCCGATCAGCGGCGATCTCGGCTACGACAAGATCGATGTGCTAGAATGGGATCCTGACATCTTTAAACGCATTTCCGATCTAACGCCGGATGCCGGCGAGGAGAACGCCTAACTTGGATCAACGCGGGCGCAAAACGACAGCGGATTCCCGTTTCACATTGAGTGCATTGATGGGACCGCAAGACGCCAACCAGCATGGCAATGTGCATGGCGGCGTGATTATGCGGATGGTCGATGAAGCGGGGGCGCTGGTTGCCATGCGCCACGCGAACCGCCCGGTGGTGACGGTCGCCGTCGATTCGATGACCTTTGAAGAACCCATCTTGCTCGGCAATCTGGTGCTGTGTAACGCCGAACTGACCTACGTCGGCAAGACGAGCATGGAAGTGCGGGTCGAAGTCGTCACCGAAGACCCGATGCACGGCACGGCGAAGACTACCAACATCGCCTATCTCGTCTACGTGGCGCTCGATCCGGCGGGACGCCCTGCCGTCGTGCCGGAAATCGAGTTCAAGTCCGACGACGAACGCGCCCGCGCCGACGCCGCCCGCGCCCGTCAAGAATTCCGCAAGCAGCAGCGGGCGCTGGAACAACGATGAGGCACGTATGAGCGGCGACGATCAGGAGTTTCTGCCCGATCTGGAAATACAGGGCGCATCGACGCTGCTGCGCCTGCTGAATCAAGCCGGAGCGCGGCGGGTGCTCTCCGCCAAAGCGCCGGAACTCGGCATCGCGGACGCCAAACCATACCCGTTTACTGCCGTCGTCGGGCAGTACGAGATGCGCATCGCGCTCATGCTGGCGGTGATCAATCCGGCGATTGGCGGCGTGCTGCTGATCGGTCCACGCGGCACGGGCAAGACGACCGCCGTCCGCAGCCTGACCGAAATTCTACCCGACGCCGAAGTGAGCGACTGCGAAGATAACGCGCTCCCCTCCGACATGCAGAGCGAAAACGCGCGCTTTCTCTACCCGGACTGCTGGGAGAAATTCCAAGCGGGTGAGGCGATCTCGCACTACGAGCCGGTCAAGCTGGTCGAACTGCCGCTCAACGCGCGCTTGGAAGACGTCGTCGGCGGGATCAACGAGCGCATCGCCGTGCAGCAGAACAAAATCCGCCTTGAACGCGGCATCCTCGCCCGCGCCGATAACAACCTGCTCTACATCGACGAAGTGAACCTGTTGAGCGATGAAATCGTGGACGCGATCCTCGACGCGGCTGCCGCCGGGAGCTACACCGTCCGGCGCGGCGCGATGGCGGGGACATACCGCTCACGTTTCGTGCTGATCGGCTCGATGAACCCCGAAGAAGGGCGCTTACGCCCGCAGATCATGGATCGCTTCGGCTTGCGCGTGAACGTGCGCGGCTTGATGGACAAAGAAGAACGCCTCGAAGTCTACCGGCGGGTACGCGCTTACCGTCAGAATCCGAACCTGTTTGTGCGCCAGTGGGAAACCGAATCCGCGATTGTGCGCGAGGAGATTTTCGCCGCGCGCGACCGTCTGAAGAACACCACACTGGCAGACGAGGCGGTAGACATCGGCTTGCGCTTGGTCAGCGAACTCGACATCGACTCGCACCGCGCCGAATACACCATGTTTGAAGCCGCCCGCGCCTATGCCGCCTCCGATGGACGCGAAGTCGCCAGCATTGACGATGTGCGCGCCGTCGCCCCGATGGCGCTCCGGCAGCGGCGCAGCGAGTTTATGGTGAATTTCTTCGAGGCGCAGCACGCCGAAGATGAACACATCCGCGAACGGATCGACCACCTGATGGGAGGCAAGTGATGCGCCTGATCGCCCTCGTGCTGTTGATGCTGGTCTGCTACGCCCTCCCGTGGTTGATCAACCCCGGTGTGAGCCTGTCGCCCGGCGGCTATGACCTCGCGGAATGGAGCAGCTTGCATTACGCCGTGCGCGCCGAGTCGCCGATGCTGCTGACGAGCTTTTTGCTGCGCCTGCCGTTGGCATTGATCGCGCTGCTGGTTGGCGTGAGCAGTCCGCGCAAGGCACTATCAGCCATCGTGATCGTTTTGCTGGCGATTGCTATGCTGCCACCGCTGGAAATCATTTACACGCCGAGCGACCCGAACTACGTGCAGCAGGCAGCAGTCGCGCTGATCGCGCTGGTCGGCGGGTTTGTCGGCTGGAGCGGCGTGCTTCGGCACTGGCAATTGCCGGTCTTGATCGGGATCGGCGTGGTCGGGGCGGTCGCGGTCGTGTGGGGGCTGGTGACGGCTTCCGGGTTGATGCGCGGCTTCGATCTGCCGGTTCAAACCGGCTTCGGCGGGGTCGCGCTGGCGCTGCTGTTCGGGGTCAGCGGATTTTTGCTTAGAAATGCAAAGAGCGCCGGTACTCAGAGTCGGTGAACTCTGTGTCCCGTGCGCTCTTATTCGACGTGCAAGGAATTTAGTTGATCATACGCTCGTTGATGTAGGTGATCGCTTCACCCACCGTCGTGATCTTCTGCGCGTCTTCGTCGCTGATCTCGCCGCTGAATTCTTCTTCAAACGCCATGATCAGTTCCACGAGGTCAAGCGAATCTGCTTCGAGATCTTCGCGGAAACGCGCGGCAGGCACGACTTTTTCAGGATCAACGCCGAGCAGATCGACGACTATATTACGGACACGTTCATCAGTGGATGCCATTCTTTTCCCCCTCCGTATGGAGCAGTAGATTAATCCGAGTTCAGAAGCCAAATTATACCGATATTATCCTTCCCTGCCAGTGTTGACACAGCTTGAACTAATCAGGTACGATTGGCTCGTGTACAATTAAGGAAACACGCTTTCATGGCAAAAGTCACGGCGAATCCCTCGATTGAAGATCGTAAAGCCGATCATATCAAGATCAACCTCGAACAGAACGTACAATTCCCAAGATTGACCACCGGACTCGAACGCTACCGGTTTCTACACCAAGCACTGCCCGAACTCAACCTGAACGACATCGACACCCATGTGACGCTGTTCGGCAAGACGATCAACGCGCCGATCCTGATCTCGTCGATGACGGGCGGGACGGAACTCGCCAAGCGCATCAACCTGAACTTGGCGGAAGCCGCGCAGACGCACAAGATCGCGCTCGGCTTGGGGTCACAGCGCGCGGGCATCCGTAATCCAGATGTGGCGGAAACGTACCACGTCCGGCAGATCGCGCCGGATATTCTGCTGTTCGGCAATCTGGGCGCAGTCCAGTTCAACTACGGCTACGGCATTGACGAATGCCGCCGCGCCGTCGAGATGATCGGCGCAGACGCGCTGATCCTGCATTTCAACGTGCTGCAAGAAGCCGTCCAGCCCGAAGGCGATACCAACTTCGCCGGGCTGCTGCCGAAGATCGAAGCCGTGTGCCGCCTGCTCGAAGTCCCGGTGATCGCCAAAGAGGTTGGTTGGGGCTTCTCTGAGCGCAACGTGCGCGATCTCGCCAGCGCGGGCGTGAGCGCTATCGACGTTGCCGGATCGGGCGGCACATCGTGGAGCGAAGTCGAATATCACCGCGCGCCGACCGCCTTCCATGCGCGGGTCGCGGCTGCCTTCGCCGATTGGGGCATCCCCACCGCCGACGCCGTTCTCTATGCCAAAGCGGGCGCGCCGCACCTGCCGATCATCGCCAGCGGCGGCTTGCAAGACGGGATCGACATCGCCAAGTCCATCGCGCTCGGCGCGACGCTCGGCGGGCTGGCGGGCGCGTTCCTCAAAGCGGCGGATGTCTCCGTCGAAGCCGTCGATCAACTCATCCGGGAACTGGCTGCTCAACTGCGCATTGCCATGTTGTGCAGCGGCGCGAAATCTATCAGCGAACTTCAACGCACACCGCTCCTCAAGGACTAAACCTGTGTTCGGACAACTTGCCAGCCGTTACCTCGCGGAACTTGACGCGACCATGCGCCGCGTCGTCGATGAGATGGTCGTCACGCCCGATTTTGGGACTATGCTGCGTTATCCGCTCGGCTGGGTTGATCAAGAGGGGCAGCCCTATAATCACACGACGGGCAAGCGGATTCGTCCGCTGCTCGTGCTGCTCTCAGCGGAAGCGACAGGCGGCGATTTTCACCCCGCCCTGCCTGCCGCCGCCGCCGTCGAACTGCTGCATAACTTCTCGCTCGTGCATGACGACATCCAAGACGACAGCCCGACGCGGCACGGTCGCCCGACGGTCTGGGCGGTGTGGGGGCGCGCCAACGCCATCAATGCGGGCGATGCCCTGTTCGCGCTGGCATATGCCGCCCTGCAAGGCGTGAGCGCGACTGTCCCGCCGGAAATCGCGCTGAAAGTCTGGCGCATCTTCAACGCGACCAACATCGAACTCACGCGCGGACAGCACCTCGACATGCGCTTCGAGCATCAGGCGAACGTCACCGTCGAGGATTACCTGTCGATGATTCGCGGCAAATCGGCGGCGCTGGTGGCGACGTGCGCGCAGATGGGCGCGCTGATCGGCTCTGGCGACGAGGTGACGGCGG
>JACSRG010000182.1 GCA_014879865.1 Anaerolinea sp. | reverse complement strand
GGGCGCAAGCAGACTCGTGTTTGCGCCTTCCCCCGAATTCGGGGGAAGGTTGGGAAGGGGGTTTCGTTAAGCACGCATGGGGCTCATGTATACGAGACGGGGTTGCCTTGACTGCCCTTCTTACCATCGGGCCACGTCGTGTTCTCGTTGAATTTGATGCCGCTGACGTTCGCGCCCTTCATATTCGCGCCGGTCAAATTCGCCCCGTTGAGGATGGCGTTGGTCAGGTTGGCGTTAGTCAGCAGCACGCTGGTGAGCGTGGCGCTGCTGAAGTTGACGCCGGTCAGGTTAGCGCTGTCGAGGTTCAGCCCGGCAGCCTGCACCGTCGTCATGTCGGCGTAGCTCAGGTTCGCGCCGCGTAGAATCGCTTCGCGCAGGGTGGCGGCGACGAACTTCGCCGCGCGTGCCGACGCGCCGCTCATATCGAGGCGCGTCATGTCGAGCGCCGTCAAATCGACCCCCGCCAGACGCGGCGTCGAACCCGCGCTGATGAGCGCCAGAATCAGTTCTTTCCGGTTAATTTCCGCCATGCTGCTTCTCCTCACGCTGATACGCGATAATCTGGTCAATCGTGTCGTTCAAAGGAGTGGTCGGTTCCCATTGTACCACCGCCTTGATTTTACCCAACGCGGGGACGCGCCGCCGGAAATCCTCGAAGCCCGCTTCATAGGCTTCATCGTAGGGGATCAGCTTGATCTCCGAACGGCTGCCCGCGCGTTCGCGCACCCGCTCCGCAAGCTGTTGAATCGTGACTTCTTCGCTGCTGCCGATGTTGAAGACCTGCCCGACCGCGCCCGGCGCTTCGCTCAGCAGGTGGATCGCCTTGACCACGTCGATCACGTTGCCGAAACAGCGCTGCTGCTGACCATCGCCGTAGACCATGATCGGCTCGCCTTCAATCGCCCAGCGGACGAAACGCGGCACGACCATGCCGTACTGCCCGCTCTGGCGCGGACCGACGGTGTTGAACAGGCGGAAGATCACGACCGGCAGCCCGGTCTCCTTGAGGTACGCCAGCGCGAGGAATTCGTCCACCATCTTGGACGCCGCATAGCTCCAGCGGGAGCGCGCCGTCGAACCGAGTACGCTGTCATCGTCCTCCTGAAACGGGAAGCGAATGCCCTTGCCGTACACCTCGGAGGTGGACGCGATCAGCACCTTTTTCCGGTAGCGCCGCGCCGTCTTGAGCACGACTTCCGTCCCGCCGATGTTCGTCTCGATGGTTTCAATCGGTTCGCTGATGATCCGCTGCACCCCGACCGCCGCCGCGAGGTGAAAGATCACATCGCATTCGCTCACGAGCCGATCCATCACGTTGGTGTTGCGGATGTCCTCGATGGCGATCCGCAGCTTCGGGTGCTGCTCGATGGCGGCGAGGTTGGCGATTCGACCGGTGCTGAGGTTGTCGATGATCGTGACGTGATAGCCGTGTGCGAGCAGTCGCTCGGCAAGGTGACTGCCGATAAACCCCGCCCCGCCCGTGATCAACGCGTGTGTCATAATTTCCTCTAGTGTATGAGTCGCAAAACGCGCACATAGTAGCAGAGATCATAGCGCTGATCCAACACGAGTCCGCCATTCGCGTAAGGGAATCGGTGGGCAAACGTCTGATGTTGCAGCGTTCACCGCTTCCATCGCACAGGCAAGGCATCTGATGAACTCACTTCACTCTTTGACCGACGAGAAAGATACGCAGCGCGTCGAAGCCTTCAGCGACGGCGTGTTCGCCATTGTGATCACCCTGCTGATCTTCAACGTCCACCTGCCCGACCCCGCACTCGTCACGCAGCACGGTTTGCTGGCGGAACTGGGCAAAGCGTGGGCAGTCTACCTCGGCTTCGCGCTGAGCTTCTTCTTCATCCTCGTCATGTGGATCAACCATCACCGCCTGTTCACGTTGATCCGGCGCACGGATAACGGGCTGCTGCTGTTCAACGGGCTGCTGCTGTTCGGCGTGACCGTCGTGCCGTTCACCACGTCGATCATGACCGAATACCTGAATCACAGCGAGCAGCAGACGGCGATCATCCTGTACAGCGGGTGGTTTTTCGTGGTCGCCGTGATGTTCAACCTGCTGTGGCGGCACGCCTCACGCGGCAACCGCCTATTCAGCCCCTACGCCGACCTGAGGCTGGCAGCGGCGATCAACCGGGCGTACAACCTCGGCTTGACGATGTATCTGATTTCCGTGCTGCTGGCGTTCGTCAGCCCGCCGATCAGCCTCGCGATCACCACGGCGATGGGGGTGTTCTTCGCGCTGCCGAACCAGCGCATGAGTCAGCTTGCGGCGGTGGAGTGAGCGCCGCCGAGGGTTGATGTTATCTGACGAATGGAGAGCGTAGGGACGCCCCATTGGGCGTCCCGGTCACTTGAGTTTTTCAAGCGCCGCTTGAACCGCGCGGCGAATCTCTGGATTCGCATGATTCGCGTGTTTATGCAGCAGCGCCGTTACGGCATCGCGGAACACCGGGCTATGACGCTTGATGATGTATGCTTGTGAAGTGACCGAGTCATTGATGATCTTGACGCGTGCAATCGGATCGAGCAGGCGCTGCGATAAGCGCCAGTAGGCAGCCACCATGGTGATCGCGCTCAACGCGAAGACCCACCACGCGGCGAAGATCGTTTCTCCATTTCCTTGCAGCGCGCTGATGACGTTCTGCACGATGAAACCGGGGAGAATGGCAAACCCGCCTAGGAGGAGCGCGATCCTGAAGTTACTCAGGATTACCTTCCGGCGCTCCCGGATTTCCTGTGCGCGCAGCTTGCCGTCGGCGTCGGTCAGGATGCGATCAAGATAGCGCACGAAGCTGGCGCTTTCATTCATCAGCATGAGTGTAGAGAGCATCGCTGTCACCGCATAAGCCTTGAGTTGCGTTCGGGACAGCAGCGTATCCAGCCACCCATGAAGCATAGGCAGCACACGCGCAGCGTTCAGCAGTCTCGCTGCGCTCACGGCGTTGTAGTAGCCGTAGTCGTCAACTGAGGTTTGCTTCATGCCGCTGTAGGCGAAGTAGTCGCGCAGCAGCAGGTGGATGAAGCGCACGTTCACGCCTTCGCCAACCAGCAGGTGCATCCGGCGCATCTGTTCCAAGAAAGGGTTGAAGTCAGCGAGTGCGGCGGCAGCGTCCTTTTCGGACACATACCTGCCTGCCAATGCTGAAAACACTCGAGTCTCAACGCGCGGTAATAAGGAGGGTGTCGCGAGATACACTGCAAGCCGCCCCAACAAGCGGACGCTCGTCTCTAGATCGTACTGCAACGGCACGTTGACCCGCCGCTGCTCATGCTCGAAGCGATGCTCTACATAGCTCTCGAAAATCTTCTCGCGCAGTTCGACCGGGCTGTGACTCAAGTCGCGGAGCTGCTGGCGATCCGCCTCGCTCATGCCTGCGTAGGCAAAGCGCAGCAGACTCAGGAGCAGAGGCGTCCCTGCCATGTCGCGCAAACCCGCGTCCGTTCGCACGGCGGTGAGCAAGTCGGGCTGATCGCGCAGATACTCCGCCAGTTGATCGTCGTCCAGCGGGCGCAGCGTCACCGCGCCCTTGAGCGGGATTTTCGTCCCGATCTCGGCATAGTCCTTGATGCGACAGGTGATCATGACGGCGTTCGCGCCGAGATCGCGCATGAGCGTTTCGATGAAGCGCAAGCGCGGGTCGATTTTCTCCGCTGCTGCCGCCCGGACGCCGCCAAACGCGCCGCGTTCGGTGATCTCGTAGCTGTCGCCGAGTTCGTCCAAGCCGTCGAGCAGCAGCAGCAGCCGACCCGCCCGGCGCAGTTCCGTCACCGTGTCGAGCGGCAGCGCGGTTTTCTCCGCGACCCATGCGTCGAGTCCGGGCTGCATCTCGCGCGACCATTCGGGGATGCGCAGATAGACCGGCACGCGCAGATCGGGGTTTTCCAGCCGCCGCGCGACCATCTCGCGCCCGAACGCCAGCAGCGTCGTCGTTTTGCCCGCGCCGGGGTCGCCGAGCAGCAGCAGACTCTCGCCGTTGGCGGCAAACGCCTCCGCGATGTTGCCGTAGATGTGTCCCGCGTTCGCATCCGAGAAGCGCATGGGGAGGACGTTGGGCGAAGCGACGGCGTCCGGCGTCGCCGTGCTGGACAGCGTGATCAGCGAGAAGACCGTTTGCCCCAAGTAATCGACAATCGAGTCGTACAGCCGCCCTAGATGATCGCGGTAGGGATCGGGCGCGGGCGAGATGGGCTGGGTGATTTCCGGCAGCGTCGGGGGTGCAGTTTCCGGTAGGACAGCGGACGGCTCATGCCTCGTCCCTACGGTGTGGGGCGGTAATGTCTCCTCCACGCCGAGCCGCTTGCGCAGTTCGCGCAAGCCGAACTCAAAGTCGAGCGTCCGCTCTTTCCCCGTGTAGCATGGGATATGCGTCAGGTGGACAATCGTGATCGGCGGGGGGAAGCCATCCGGGAAAACGAGCGGAATCAGCTTGGGGCGATCCCCCGTCACCTGCTGCCACAACTGCGAATAGACGATCTCGCGCCGGACAAAGCTGTTCTCGCGGAAGCTGACATCCTTGGTCACACAGACCACGACGAAGTGCGCGGCACGGATCGCCGTCTCGATCTCCGCGCTGAAGTCCTGATACGGGTCGATGTTGCGCTCGTCCATCCATGTCTGAAATCCGGCGCTTTCCAGTTCGCTTTGCAGCCGCTTGGCGAACGCTTTACCGTCTTCGCGCGCGTAGCTGATGAATACGACTTGCCGTTCCGCTGTCTGCATTGCCGCTGCCGTCCCCTTCATCCTGCGCAACTATAGCATAGTTAGCCGGTAGGCTGCATCTCCACTGCCTTTGTGATCGCTTCCAAGCGTTCGTAGCCGCGCGGACTCTCCGGCAGCACGCTAATCGCCGTTTCGAGCACGCGCCCGGCGGAGTCGACATCGCCCTGTGCGATCAGCGCATCCGCCAAGCCAATCAGCCCCGCCGCCAGCGTCTCCGGCTGCGTCTGGTATTCGTAGATCATCTGGCGGTAGAGCAGTTCGGCGGCGTGATGTTCCCCGCGCTGCATGGCGAGCGCGGCGCGCAGCGCGATCATCTGCCGCTGGATCGGCAGCCAGCGTTCCGCCGCGATGATGCGCTGTTCCGCCGCTTCTCGCGCCGCATCGGTCTGCGC
>JACSRG010000585.1 GCA_014879865.1 Anaerolinea sp. | reverse complement strand
GCCGCCTTGCGCGCGTCTGGTCACCGAAGCGGCGGTCGTGACTGCTGAAAACATCGATCAATACTGGACACCGTCGAACTAGACGATTGTCCGCTCAACACAGACAGAGGCGCGCTCCGGTGCGCCTCTGTCCCTCACGAGCCGGGGCTCGTCACTGCAAAGAATGAATTAGTCAAAAGGTCGTTTTTGATGGCTCAACAAAATCAGAAACTTCTGGTTGTCGATGGAGTTTCAAAGCGTTACGGTGGCGTGCACGCGCTCAATCATGTTCAGTTCGATCTCAATTACGGCGAGGTTCACGCGCTGGTTGGCGAGAATGGCGCTGGAAAGTCAACCTTAATCAAGGTACTTGGCGGCATCGTCCCGCGTGACGCTGGCACGATCACGTTTGAAGGTCGGGAAGTCGTTTTCTCATCGCCCGCCGAAGCTTTGGACGCAGGGATCGCGATCATCCATCAAGAACTGTCGATGATGCCGTCACTCACCGTGATGGAAAACCTGTTCATGAGCCAGATGCACAGTCGCTACGGGATCTTGAACTGGAATACGATGGCACAGCGCGCGCGTGAAGCGATGGCGCTGGTCGATCTGCATGTGTCACCGAGCGCGCTGGTGCGCGATCTGTCGATCTCGCAGCGCCAAATGATCGAAATTGCGCGGGCGCTGTCTGCCAACGCCCGATTAATTATCATGGATGAGCCGAACTCGTCCTTGTCAGACGCGGAGACCGAGCGTCTGTTCCAGTTGATCCGCAGCCTTGTCGAACGCGGTATCTCCATCATCTACGTCTCTCACAAGATCGACGAAGTGTTGACCATCTCCAACCGCATCACGGTGTTCCGCGACGGGAGCTACGTCGGCACAGTGGACGCCGCCGACGCGACCGAGGATACCGTCATCAACATGATGGTCGGGCGCGCGCTGGATCGCTCGGCGCTCAAGGGGACGGATACTGTCGGTGAGACCCTGCTCGACGTGCGCCAGTTGACGGGCAAAGGCTTCGCGGATGTGAGCTTCAACGTGCGTAAGGGTGAAGTGCTGGCGTTTTCCGGCTTGGTCGGGGCAGGGCGCAGCGAAGTTTTGCGCACCGTCTTCGGCTGTGAACGGGTGCAAGCCGGGGAAATCTTGTTCGACGGCAAAGCCGTTCACTTCCGCTCACCGGCAGATGCCATACGGCACGGCATGGCGATGGTACAGGAAGATCGTAAAGTCCTCAGCCTGTTCATGGAGATGCAGATCTCCCATAACATCGCGATGGCGGAACTGCCGCTGATCAACCGCATGGGGATCATCAACGAGCGGCGGGAACAGCGGCGCGTCGCCGACTTTGTGGAGAAGCTGGACATCCGGTTATCGAACATCTTCGCGCCGGTCAGCAGCCTGAGCGGTGGCAATCAGCAGAAAACCGTCTTGGCGCGCTGGTTGACGACTGCGCCCAAGCTGCTCATCCTCGACGAACCGACACATGGCGTCGATGTCGGCGCGAAAGCGGAAATCTACGAACTGATCCGCACGCTCGCCCGGCAAGGCGTCGCCATCATCTTGATTTCGTCCGAACTGCCCGAAGTGCTGGCGTTGGCGCATCGTATCGTCGTGATGTGCGAGGGACGGGTGACGGGGATTCTTCCGCACCAGTCGGCAACGGAAGAAATGCTCATGGCATATGCGACCGGCGTCCAAAACGATTTCCGCAAGACGGCAGCATCATGACCGCGTGCAGCGCACGACGCGAGCAGTTCCTCGGTTGGGATGCTTGCGTGCTTGAAAACGAGTTTGTTCGACTGGTCGCCGTGCCGGACATCGGCGGGCGCATTATGGCGTTTGACCTCGGCGCGTATCCGTTCTTTTTCGTCGATCCCACGCTTGCCGGCAAGCTGTACACCCCGGAAGAAAATCAAGGGGATGGGTCACTGGCAGCGTGGAAGAATTACGGCGGCGACAAGACATGGCCCGCGCCGCAAGGGTGGGACACTGACGATCAGTGGCATGGACCGCCTGATCCGATCCTCGATACCGGACGCTACACCGTCGATGGGCTGTACGCCGATGGAGAGAGCGCCCACCTCGCGATGACCTCACCGCCCGATCCACGCACGGGCATACAAATCACGCGCGCGTTCACCATTCGCAGCGATTCCAGCCGCGTTACCCTTGATCTATCATTCCGCAATCATTCGACGCGTCCGGTCAGGTGGGGTATCTGGGACGTAGCGCAGCTCCGCGCCGAACGCCGGAACGACGATGGCACAGTCACATTTGAGCCGGAATGCGTAGTCACAACGCCTGTGAATTCGACCAGCGTTTTTCCGCGTGGATTTAATGTTATGTTCGGCGCAGACGATAACCCGCAGTGGCAGGTTGATCCTGTAGCTGGGTTGTTCACCGCGCCGTACCTCTGGCAAATCGGCAAAGTCGGCTTGGACTCGCCTGCGGGATGGGTCGCCTTCAGCAACAGCGCGGCAGGGTATGCCTTTGCTGAGTTGTTCGAGGTTCAACCCGGCGCGCACTACCCCGACGGCGGCGCAAGCGTCGAAGTATGGACGGTCGGCGCGGGCGAAGTCGGCAACCTCAACTATGAAGGCAGCGGCATCTACCTGATGGAAACCGAAGTCCTCAGCCCGCTGCGAACTATCGAGCCGCAGACCAGCATCGACTTTCGCATTACATGGGGGGCATGTCGCACGGCTGGCGCGATTCGCGCTTGCGGTGATGCCGGAGCTGCCGTGCTGCCGCTGTCGGTGGCTCAGGAGTCCCACGGGCGGGTTCGTGTGCAGTATCGCGGCGGCGTATTCGATGCCGGGATGCTCAGCCTCGTTTGGAGCACGGCGGCAGGTGAGCCGCTGGCAGACATGCCGCTCGGACACGTCGATCCGCTGACGCTGGTCACGCTGGATAGGATTTTACCGCGCCCGGAAAGCGCGCACATATTGCAACTGAACGTCGGGCAGCGGACGCTCGCCCGGTTGGAGTTAACGGAGTAAGAAGACATCATGAACGCCCGTGAACGTGTCAAACTGGCACTCAATCACAAGGAAGCTGACCGCGTTCCCTTTGACCTCGGAGGAACGGTTTTAACCAGCATCAACCTCCACAGCTATCGCAAACTACGCAAGTACCTCGGCTTGCCGCAAGTCGATGTCCGTGTGATGGATATCTTCCAGCAAATCGCCGAGGTTGACGACGATGTGCGCGAGCGCTTGAACTGCGACGTGCGCAACGTCGCGCCGCGCTCGTCTGCGACCTTCAAGATCGACATCAACTCGACGGATATGCCCGGTTACGACTTCTTCCACGATGAATGGAATATCGGCTGGCGTATGCCGAAGGATGGCGGTTTCTTCTACGACATGTTTCATCACCCGCTTGCCGGGGCGACGACGATAGACGAGATCAAGAACTTCAAGTGGCCCAATCCGACCGATCCGGGGCGCTTCGAGGGCTTGACCGAACGCGCCCGTCACATCGGCGAGGACTTGGGCGAGTTGGTCATCGCCGGTGGCATGGCGGCGGGCTTCTTCGAACTGGTCTGCTGGACGCGCGGCTACGCAGAGGTTTATCCCGATCTGGTCAACAATGTGCGTTGGGTCGAGTATTTGATGGATACCATTGTAGACATCAAACTCGCCTACTGGGAGATTGCGCTGCCGCTGCTCAAAGGTCACGTCGATGTCGTGCAGGAAGCCGACGACGTGGCAGGGCAGTTCGGTCTGCTCATCAGCCCCGATACATACCGCAAACTGATCAAGCCGCGCCACAAGAAGATCGTCGATTTCATCAAGGCGCGCGCCGATGTCAAAGTGTTCTATCACTGCTGCGGCGCGATCCGCGAGATCATCCCCGACTTGATCGAATGCGGGTTCGACATCATCAACCCGGTTCAGGTGAGCGCGGCAGGGATGGAGTCGAAGGCGCTCAAGCGTGACTTCGGCAAGGACATCGTCTTCTGGGGCGGCACGGTGGATACGCAGGGCGTTTTCACCGATGGAACGCCGCGACAGGTGCGTGACGAAGTGCGCCGCCGCGTGGATGATTTCGCGCCCGGTGGTGGTTTTGTCGCCGCTGCCGTGCATAACATTCAGGCGAATGTGCCGCCGGAGAATATCGTCGCCATGTGGGAAGCAGTCCGCGAATACGGAGTCTATGGCGAAGATAATGCGCCCGGTCGCCGCCCGGAAAGCTACTGGGAAGGCTATCCCGAAGCTGTCGCCGTCGAAGTTCGCGCAGCGACCAGCCCGGATGCTCGCATCGCCGGGCGCGCGCTGACGCCGGAAGAAGCGGCGGCACTCATCGCCAAGACCACCATCACTGCGCCGGAATTGGTGCAGATGCGCCAAGCGATCATCGATGGCAGCGCCGCGCAAGCAGTCGCCGCCGCGCAGGCAGCGCTTGACGCCAAGATTACCCCCTCGGAGATCATCAACGATGTGGTCATTCCCGCGATGGAAATCGTGGGCGAGAAATTCGAGTGTGGCGAGTACTTCCTCCCCGAAATGATGGCATCCGCAATCGGCGCGCAGGGCATTATGAAGCTGCTGCGTCCCAAGCTCACCGAGAGCGGGATCGAACCGCTGGCGACGGCGGTCGTTGGCACAGTCAAGGGCGATCTCCATGACATCGGCAAGAACCTCGTGGCGATGATGTGGGAGGGATCGGGGTTCAACGTCATCGACCTCGGACCTAATGTCGCGCCGGAGAAATTCGTCGATGCGATCCGCAAAGACGGCGACGTGAAACTGGTCGGGCTGTCGGCGCTGCTCACCACGACAATGCCGATGATCAAGCGGACGATACAGGCGATTGATGACGCCGGTCTGCGCGGGCAGGTCAAGATCATGGTTGGCGGGGCAGGGGTCACGCAGCATTTCGCCGACGAGATCGGCGCGGATGGTTACGCACCGGACGCCAGCGCCGCCGTCCGCCGGGCGAAGGAACTCCTGTCGCTCGAAGCGTGAATTCATACGGACGTCCAGAAGGGCGTCCGAGATTACGCGGGAGAGTCGGCAGCGACCGACTCTCCCTTAAACCAAACAACAGCTAGTTATTGGGGAAAATCGCAGTGGGAATGCTCAGTGGGAAAGCTTTGCTCTTGGCAGCGCTCCGGCATGAAGCGGTGGACGCCGTCCCGTGGGTGCCGTTCGC
>JACSRG010000359.1 GCA_014879865.1 Anaerolinea sp. | reverse complement strand
CCCGACTTGATGAAGATGAGATCCCAACCGCCGAGCGGCACGACGCGCGCGCGTTGAAAGCCGAAATACTTGGTGTAGTAGCGTTCAATCGCTGCTTGATCTTTGCATGTGAGTCCAACGTGGTGGAATGCCATTACTTCACCCCCTGCTTCGCCGCTTCTTTCCCGTAAATCATGTCGATGATCTGCCGTGCCAGCAGGTGGCAGTGCGCCCCGGTGCGCGCCGTGACCAGATCGCCATCGACCACCAAATCCTGATCAACATAGTTCGCGCCCATGTTGCGAATATCGCCGAGCAGGTTAATGTGCCCGACGACGTTGCGCCCGCGAACCAATTCGGGAACCGGGGAAACCAGCCACATCCCGTGACAAATGATGCCCTTGATAATGTCCTTCTCGGCAAACGCACGTTTGATGAATTGGACTGCCGGAGAGAGTTTGTTGATGTCTTCGGTATAACGCAGACGATCTGACACCATCGCCGAGGGCACGATGATGGCGTCGAAACTGCGAAGGGTCGCATCGTCCATACCTTCAAAGCTCTCGTGACACTCAAAGGGGTAGTGTTCCTCGTGTCCCTTGAACGTCAGATAAGGCTGACCCCAAAGACGGGACATGAAATGGAGTTCGATCCCTTCTTCAGGAAAGCGATGCTCGTAGTAGAAGATCTCTTTTTCGTAGAAGTCGCTCTCAATGAGAATACCGACCTTCTTGCCTTGAAGTCTCATGCGCCCTACTTTCACAACACAATACGCGGCGGGAAGGAATCACTCCACCCCGCCGCCAATCACCAGATTATGAACTAGAGGTTATGCGCCTTCTTGATGAAGTCCGCGCACTTCTCGCCAACGACGAGGATCGCCGAGTGGCAGTTGCCCGACGGAACCTGCGGGAAGACCGCCGCATCGGCGACGCGCAGCCCTTCGACGCCGTACACGCGCAGTTCGGGATCGACCACCGCCATCGCATCCAAGCCCATCTTGCACGAACCCGACTGGTGGTGATACGACGCGGCGTTCTGACGCACCCACGCTTCGATTTCCTTGTCCGTCTTGACGTTTTCTTCGGGGCGCGGCAGCAGTTCGCGTCCGGTCAGCACTTCGCTGAACGTCTTCGTGTGGAAGATTTCGCGTCCAAGCTTAAAGCCCCACACCAGACGATCCACATCCGACTGCACGCCGAGGTAGTTCGGGTCGATGACCGGCTGCACCGTCGGATCGGCGCTGCTCAGCGTGATCGAGCCGCGCGACAGCGGACGCACGACGCCCGGCAGGATGCTCACGCAGTTCGGGTTCGACTGCCCGATGATGATGTCAAACGACGCGCTGATGAACGCCATTTGAATATCGGGACCAACCCAACCGGAATCCGACTTGCAGAACATCGCCGATTCCGACATTTGCAGGTTCGGGGCAGGCAGCGGGCGATTCGTTTCGTAGATCATGCCCGTCAGAACATGGTTGTGGAAGTTCTGCCCGACGCCGGGAAGATCGACCACCACGTCGATGCCGTGTTCGCGCAGGTGTGCGGCGGGACCAATGCCCGACAGCATCAGCAGATGGGGCGACTCAATTGCGCCACCCGCGACAATGACCTCACCCGTCGCGCGGGCGGTCATCTTCTGCCCGTCCTTGACGTATTCCACGCCGACGCAGCGCTTGCCTTCAAACAGCAGCTTCGTCGCATACGAGTTGGGGCTGAGCGTCCAATTCGGACGACCGCCGATATACGGCTCGATGTACGCTTCATTGGCGCTGTGGCGGCGACCATTGCGGATGTTCAGGTGATGCCAGCCCGCCCCAAGCATATTGGGACCGTTGAAGTCATCAGTACGCGGGTAGCCGAGTTCTACGCAGGCGTCGATGAACGTCTCCGAGAACGGATTCGGGTTGTGATCCTTCGCGTTGATGACCGCAATCGCGCCACCCTTGCCACCCGTCGGATTGGTATCATCTTCCTGATCTTCCGACTTGGCGAAGAACGGGAGCAGGTCTTTGTACGCCCAACCGGGGCAGCCATTGTACGCCCAATTGTCGAAGTCCGATTCGTGCCCGCGAATGTGCATTAAGATATAGAAGTTGCTCGACCCACCGACGACCTTACCGCGCGGTTCGGGCGGGTTGCGTCCCAAGAGACCTTTCTGGGGAACGCTGGCATACTTCCAGTCGATGTCCGAAAACCACAGCGTGGGCCATGCCTGCGTGATCCGCACATTTTCGGGGATTTCGCCCGTCCCGGCTTCAAGCAGGAGAACTTTGGCATTGGGGTTTTCGCTCAAACGGCTGGCAACTGCCGAGCCGCCCGCGCCCGCTCCAACGACGATGAAATCAAATGTATTTTCGGACATGACATCTACCCTTCGGAGAGTTGACGCAGAAAAGGCGCAAACGGCTTAGAGTCGTGGAAGTTCGCCATGTAGCTGATCTTGCCGTCCTTGAACTGGAAGTAGTTCATGGCTTCGGCTTCAATCAGTTCGTTCTGATACTTCATCGCGAGGGCGGAGATGTGCGAGACAACCGCACCTTGATCGCCGTCCACCATGATGTGCTTGGGCGTATTCTGGAACTTGGCATACGCTTGAGGGAACCCCCGCATGATATTGCGGAGGTTCTCCATGCCCGTGACACGACCAGCAAGCTGCTCGTCCATGACGTAGTCGTCGGCGAACAGGTCGCACCACGCATCCCAGTTGCCCGCGCTGGCATACTCGTAATACTTATCGATGATCTCACGCGGAGTCATGAAGAACCTTCCCCTCGATTAGTGCTAAGGATACAGCCCCAACTGCTGTAGAATATACAGGCTGTCGGAGTTGAAATAACGCTCGACGATCTTGCCGTTACGCACGCGGAAGATCGACAGACCGAGCCACTTAAGCTCATTGCCCGTCGCTTCCACACCCAGCCACGGCGAGTCGTGATACATCGTCATCGTGCCGCGCACGCCGACCCATTCCCCATCTGCGATCATGTCGTTGATGTCAACGCTGCGGCGCGGGAAATTCTGTGCTGACATTGAAATCCCATGCTGGAGCACAGCGCGCCCATGCGGGCTGCCGAACAGCGCTTCGCCGTGATCGTCGAATTCCTCGACCATAATCGACTTGAGCAGTTCCGTGTTGCCTTCGTTGAACACGCATGAGTAGAACGTGCGCACGACCTCTTTGTTGCGCGCTTCGACTTCGGCTTTGCTCAACTGCGAGTCGGGGACAATGTCTTCTGCCGGGGATTCTTCGACCGGTGCTGCCTGCGCAGCGGGCGCTTGTTGAGCTTCGCCCTGCGCCGATCCATCGCCCGCATCCGATCCCATCGACGGAATAATGCCGAACTGCTGAAGCATCCCGAACACGTCGGAGTTAAACCAGCGTTCGACGATCTTGCCGTTTTCAAAGCGGTTGGTCGCAATCGCCGTCCACGACATTTTCTTGCCGGTTCCGGGCATCCCCATGAATGGACCGGTCTGCGTACCCGTCCACCGGAGGCGCGCCACGACCTTGTCGCCGGATGCGACCATGTCTTCAATCGTCACCAGCATGTCGGGGAAGGCTTCCTTGCTCATGATCACGCCCTGCTTGAGCGGCTCAAGCCCCTTTTGCAGCGGGTTGAGCGCGTCGCCGTGCATGACGAAATCCGGGGAGAACAACTCGTCCACAATGCCGATGTTGCCCTTGTTTTCCTCGTCGTACAGGCGGCGAATTGTGGCTTTGTTCGCTTCGGGATTCGGCGGCGGCGCGAACGACGGGATAATCCCCATCTGCTGCAAAATGCCGACCTGATCGAACTCGTTCGTCCCTTCGACGAACATGCCATCCTTCACGCGCAGAATGCGATGAGCCGTCCAACTCACCTTTTTGCCGGTGGGCGGGAAGCCGTAGAAATCGCCCGTGTGCGTGCCTTCCGCATGGACGCGGATCGCCACTTTGTCGCCTTCAACGATGATGTCATCCACGCTGAACTGGAGGTCGTTGAACGACTGGTTCAGCATGTGATGCGCCACGACCACGCCGTCCGCGCCGGGCGGCAGACCGGTCACCTGCGCCGAGTTTGCATCCTTGAAATCCGGGGCAAACACCGCGCGAATCGCTTCTTCGCTGTCCGCATTCACGCCATCGATGTAGGTGTGCACCATCTGCGCGTATTTTTCGGCATTGGCGGCTGCGTTCGGGTCTTGCGCTGCGCCAAGCTGCATCATCAGCCCACCGATGTCCAGCCCGCCCCACCGTTCTTGGTACTTGCCATTTACCATGCGGACAATTTCGAGGAGCTGCACGGCGAACTTCTTGCCGGTGGCGGGCATCCCCATCATGTTGCCATCATGCGTGCCCGAAATGGTCGAAATGACGACGACCTTATCGCCTTCGGCAATCAGCTCGTGGATCGTATTCTTGGCATCCGACGAGCCCTGAAAGAACATGCCGAAGAACATGCGCGCGCCTTCAGGACCTTGCGGGAGCTGCGGCGGCGCATCATAGTCGATGCCGTCGGCGGCGATGTAATTGTCGAACTGCGTCAGATCGTGCGCGTTGATGACATTTTCGATGTAGTTGCGCACACGCTCGCGGTTTGCGTTTTCCTGCTGGGTTGCCATGTGATTACTCCTTATTGCAGACCGAGCTGCTGACGCATACCCATCGCATCGACCCAGAACCAGCGTTCCACGATCTTGTCGTTGGCAACGCGATAAACCTGCATTGCGCCAACCGTGAATTTCTTGCCCGTTCCGGGCGCGCCGTAGAACGAACCTTCGTGCGTACCGCTCAGCTTCAGCCGCGTGACGACCAAGTCGTTTTCTGCGACCGTATCTTCGACAACCGCGCTGAAATCCGGGAATGCTTCAAAGTACTGCTGAAGCGAGTGGCGAATCATGTCAGGATTCGACTTCCCGTCGGGCATCGTGTGATCGATGAATTCGCCGGGAAAGAATTGATCAAGTGCGCCCAGATTCCGCTCCACCATCGAAACATGGCTGTAGCGGTCAATCAGCGCTTTGTTGGACTTCTCGGACATGTCTGTGCCTCTTTCGTCCTGTAGACTACTTGCTGCTGCTCGGCATGTTCATCGGGGGGATCATGCCCAAGTCCGCCAACTGCGGCAGCACATCCTGATTCGCCCACCGTTCGATGATTTTGCCATCTTCGGTAAAGCGGTAGGTCGAAATACCCGCCCAGTGATGCACCCTGCCGCTCGGCTCTTTGCCCATGAAGGGACCGAGGTGCGTGCCGTGCCAGTTCAAACGCACGACCACGATGTCATCTTCCGCCACCATGTCCTCGATAACTGTGTGGCTGTCGGGATACGCCGACTTGACCCCGCCGATCCCCTGCTTGATCGCTTCGCTGCCACCGATATACGGGAACAGTGCATCGCCATGATGCACAAATTCCGAGCACATCAGTTCGTCAATCACGCTGGAATTGCCCTTGCCAATCGCTTCGTCATAGAAGCGCTGCACTGCCGCCTTGTTACGCTCTTCTTTGGTCATTTATCCCACTCCACTCGTCTTGGTTCGCTGTCGGAACTAGCTAGGCTTCGCAATTACGCCGAGCTGCTGGAACATGCCCATGAAGTCTTCAATCACCCAGCGCTCCATCATGACGCCGTCGGCGTTGAAGCGGGTCAGTGAAGTCGCCGTCCATTCCACCGTATTGAAGGTCGGCTGCTTCCCGAGGAATTCCTTCGTGTGGCGGGCGGTGACGCGAACATGCGCCATCACCTTGTCGCCCTCGGCAAAAACGATTTCAGGTTCGATGGTCGCATCCGGGAACGTCTGCTTGAAACCCATGATCCCCTGCTTGTGGGCTTCGCGTCCACGTGCGTACGCCAGCAGCGTCTGGGGACCATGCGTCACGAAATTCTCGTGCATGATCGTGTCCAGTTCGTGCATCTGGTTGTGATTCGCCGCGAGAAAGAATCTCAGAACGACTTGTTTATTGTGTTCAGGTGTGGTTGCCATGATTTCCCCTACACTGATAAGACAGTCCGGCGCACATACGCCGGACTGAACTCTGATCGAAGCTTAACGGCGGGGCGGACCGAACTGCGGAAGGATGCCGATCTGCTGGAGCAGACCGAGCATATCCCAGTAACCCCACGCTTCCAGAACCTTGCCTTCGTCCGACAAGCGGAAAATGGTGTGTCCGGTGAGGTTGATCGACTTGCCACTAGGCGGCAGCCCGCGAAAGTCGCCGGTATGCGTTCCGCTCACATGGTAACGGAACGCCGCCTTGTTGCCGTCGGTGTAGACCGCATCGACCGTGTACTTGATGTCGGGGAACGCCGTGTGCGTCGTGTCGAGCCATTCTTCGATGCTCGGAATACCCATTTGCACGCCGCCGCCTTCTTGGAAGAAGACGTAATTCGGTGCGTAGAACTCGTGCGCCAATTTCTTGTCGCCCGTGTTCCACACCTCTTCGACGACCTTGCGTACCAATGCCTTCTTGGACGAAGCGCTGTCGCCGCCAAGATTGATCCGCTGACCGCCGTGGCTTGCGACCGGCGACCAGAACAGATCGTATTCGTTCGTGCCGTCACCGAAGATGCCACCGCGCCCTTCAATCACCTTGCCTTCGCGCCAGCGCAGGAGATGCGCAACGTCGATATCCAGCTTGGTGTAGGGAACTTCGCCGATATTCTCGAAACCGGCGCGGTAGCCCACGTTGTGTGTCACATCGGTCGAATACTCGTCATTCGCCATGACGGTAATCGGGGTCATGCGGAAGCTGCCATTCGACCACTTGCCGACCAAACCCATAAATTCGAGGAAACCGTCGAGACCGTACCACCAACCGGACAACGGATTGTGTCCCGGTACGAGCCACTTCATGTCCGCCGACCAGTATTTTTCGATTTCCTGACGATTGCCGCTGGCGAGGGCGTCGTACGCCTTGCCAACGAGTTCTACCGTAACATGCGGCATATGATTTTCCCTACTTCTACGAACTACTCAGCCAGACGCGCCGGAATGCCCTTGAGCTTGAACATCGTCCACATGTAGCGATCAACCGTGTGCTGGTCGCCGGTGTGGACACGAACTTCGAAAATCTTGCCGTCTTTGATCCCGTAGGTCGTACAGGTCGGGAAGATGAACGCCTCGCTGCCGATCTGACCGTGTCCGGTGTGCTTTTCCACCACCGTGCCGTCATCCAGCTCACCAAAGTGGATGTTATCGACGGAGATACCCGCTTGGAACAGCGCGCCGAAGAAGGCGATCACGGCATCGACACCTTCCATGCGCCCGGACAACGGGTGGTGACCCGGCATCGTCCAGCTCATGTCAGGGTGGAAGACTTCGCGCTTGATCCCTTCCATATCGCCCTTGCCAAACAAGTCGTACATCTTGAGAACGAGTTCGGTGTTCGCCATTTTTGCAGCTCCCTCTTGTTGTCAGATTGATGACTGAATGCTGAATAAACTGTAACAGAAATGCAAAAGTGCTTCCTCAGCCTAAAGGCTGTGAATCGCCTAGACCTAAGCCTAAAGTTTCGCGCTGTCCGCCGCGAAAATCAGATCATCCACGCTGTACGACTGCACAGCCGGCTTGCCCGTGACCGGCGATGGCACGACCACCCACGTCTGCACCGCGTCCAGCTTGATGCGTTTGCTCAGGCGGTCGCCGGGCGTCCACACGCTGGCTTCCCAGTGCACGACGAGGTTGATGTCCGCACGCGAACCATCGTCGCTGACCTTGACGTTCAGTTCTTTCATCGTGTGCACTTCGTCGAAGAACGTGCGGATCACACGCTGATACCAGCCCTCAAACCCCTGAAGCGACGTGAATGTCACTTCGGGAAACTTCATGTACAGGTTATCCGGCACGAGCAGCGGCAGGATTTCGACCATCGGCGCATGAACGTCGAGTTTCTCGTACCAATCTAAAACCATCTGGCGGACTTCCGCTTCGTTCAGGCGGGCGCTTACGGCAGTCATGATCCAGCTCCTTTAGCTTTGCTGTGCATACGGGGTAAACGAAAGCAATCCGGTGAAATGGTGGGTCGCTTTGCCCTCCCCATTCAAAATGAACACATCGTAGACTCGCGCCACACCATGTGCCGTGTTCACGGTCGCTTCGAAGAAGATCGAGTCATCGGTTTCGGTGAACTTGTCTGTCGATTGCAGCTTGATATAGCCGAGCTGCGCCATGTAGTTATGGAAGTGCGTCAGGATTTCCGCACGACCATGCCGTTGAAAGTCAAATGCCACGATGACCGCATCTTCTGCGTACTGACTCGGTACAAGACCTTCAACGTCATTGGCTTCGAGAAAGGCAAGTTGGCGATCATAAAACTGCTTACCGGGCGTCGTCATTGTCACTCCATTCAAAGACCGGGAACATCATTGCTGATAACCATATCCACGAGGAACGGGCCCGGCGTCTCCAACATCTGCTTCACCGCAGCTTCGACGTTCTCAGGACGATCTACACACACTGCCGGTACCCCCATCGACCGGGACAACCCGGCGAAGTCGATGACCGGATCTTTGAGGTCGAACCCGGACGGGAACTCGTGAACCGGGTCGCCAACCTGCTCGCGCCAATACTGCAAGATGTTGTCCTTCAGCAGGCGGTAGCTCTGGTTGTTGCAGATGACGAACTTCGCGCCGATCTTATAGTGCGCCGCCGTCCACAACGCTTGGATCGTGTACATGCTGCCGCCGTCACCCGTGAAACCGATCACGGTTTTGTCAGGCATTGCCAGCTTCAAGCCCAATGCACCCGGAATGCCGACACCGAGTGACCCACCGCGCGTCTGGAAAAAGTGATCCGGTAGATGCGGCGGCATGTAGCGCGTGACATACGGTGACGAGGTCAGCGCTTCGTCAAAGATGACCACATCGTCGGGCACATGGCGCGACAGCGCTTCGATGAAGGTTGCGCCGGACATCGGCACGGCACTGCGCTGCGCCTGATCATGCGCAACCGCTTGATCACGCGCGGCTTGGTTTGCCGCCCGGCTGGCTTCCAACCGTTCGCGCGCCGCGCGTAAATCGCTTTCGCCCAGTTTGCCTTCCAGCGCACTCGCCAGCGCGCCGAGAGTCAGCTTTGGATCGCTCACCATGCCTAGATCGACGTTGAAGTTCTTGCCGATTTCGTAGGCATTCAGGTCGATGTGGACGATTTTGGCATTGGGGGCAAAGATTTTATCAGGGTCAAGGTAGGGGAAAACTTCGGGGAAGACGTAGGTTCCGACGACCAGCACCGCATCTGCTTTGGTCGTCGCTTTCGCACTCGCAGCACCGAACATGTGCCCCGTCATCCCTTTGAACAGCGGGTGCGTGTAGCTCATGTTGACTTCGGACGAGTCCGCGCCCCACACTTCCGCGCCAAGCAGTTCAGCAACACGCTGAAGCTCGTCTTGCGCGTGCGAAAACGCGATTCCATCCCCCATGATGATGATCGGGTGGTTCGCGCCGACAAGCATATCTGCCGCTCGCGCAACCTGTTCCGCCGTTGGCGCGACGCGCGTATCAAGCATCGGGGTCGGGAACACCGGTTCATCGTTCAACGCATCCAGCACATCTGCCGGAAGACAGACGAAAACCGGACCCATCGGCGGGGTCGCCGCCATTTTGATGGCACGGCGCAGGACGCGCAGCACCGAATTGGGATCAACGACACGGGTCGCCCATTTGGTGACCGGACGTGCCATCGACACGAGATCGGCTGCCATCTGGGCATCCATCGCATCGAAGCGAATCCCCGACTCGCCGGCGATCACGACGAGCGGCGCGTGTCCGCGCATCGCCTGATACATCATGCCGATCCCGTTGCCGAGCCCTACCCCACTGTGAAGCTGCACCAGCGTCGGCTTCTTCGTGGCGCGGGCATAACCATCCCCGATTGCAACGGCAATCGTCTCTTGCAGCCCCATGATGTATTTGAAATCGGGGTACTGTTCGAGCGAGTCCAAGAAACCCTGCTCGACCGTCCCCGGATTACCGAACATATAGGTTATGCCATCAGCAAGGAATTGCTCGATGATCGCAAAGCGCCCAGTTCTACCCGGCATCAGCCATTTCTCCTGTCAGGAATCCCGATCAACCCTGCGGCTGATCGGGATGTGATTTACCAACCGTAACGGCGCAACCCGTGTTCGAGGACTTCGCACATCAACTCGCCGACGAGACGTGAGTCTTGCGTGGAACGACCGGTCAAGAAGGGATAATCGAGGATCGTCGAGCGGGTGCGACCAACACCACCGTGATATTGTCCACCGGGCTGCGTCGCATCGCGCAAGATGAATTCCAGCGGATACGGGGGCGGACCCATGTTCAAATCCGTACCGAGAAAGCCCGTGCCGTCCTTATAGTCATATTCGAGCGCATGACCGGTCACGTGCTTCCCAGCGATGATGCTCTTGCGGTCAGTCCATTCACGCGCAAAGGCGAGACAGGTCACCGCATAACATTCCGCCACCACCAGCTTGTCGAGCGCAACGAACCCCAGAATCACGTCGTGCAAGCGCTGATTGTTCACCATGTCGATCAGCGGACCGCTGCCGCCGACCATCAGCAGGGCATCATACTGCTTCAGTTCTTCCCAGCGCTGGTCGCGTTCGTTGTAGTACGCTTCCAGCCCGTGTCCGAAGTTCGCATCGTTGAAGTAGGGGCGTTCCGGGAACCACTTCTCAAGATTGATCGGGTTATCCAAGCGGGCAGAAGCGTCAATTTCGCGCGTTTTCTGCGCGTAATATTCGTCAGTCACCACCTTCTTGAGCGGCGGATCAAAATAGCCGGGCGTCATGCTCGGCGGAAGCGCATGCGCGCGCTTTCCATGCGAAGTCATGAAGACGGTTTCGTAGCCTTGTGCATCCAGAACTTCCAGCGGACCTACGAGTTCCTCACCCCAGTAACCCCACTCAGACAGCACGACGAGAATCTTTTTCGACATTGGTTACTCCTACATGCCAAGATAGACACTACCGTTATGAAGTTTTTCGCTTGGGTAGTTACGCAAAAATTATATACAAAAGGATGGCATTAAAAGAATTACACAGCGAATTTCGTGACAATCTTTTAGAAAATTGTCAACCCTTACACGTCTGACATTTATCATTGATTTAACAGCGGAACATCATCATTTGCCGTAGGCGAAGGGCGGATTCGGGCTAAGTATTTCGGACTAGTCTGCATCTCCGTCAAAAGTCGGAGGCATGTGGAGATGGCGAGGAGCAGTGGATCGATCAAAATGTGCAGTATAAAATCCAATTTGATGGTATAAAATACGGGAATTTACTAGCACCCAGCAGGTTATCTCCATGATTGCACTTGACACAAAAGTCGTCGCTACAAAAAACCAGATCTCCACCGATATGTCCGATGAGACCGTGATTCTGAACCTGCAAAATGGCGTCTACTATGGACTGGATCCGGTCGGGACATTTATCTGGAAGCTGATCCAAGAACCGAATGATGTGCGTGCAATCCGCGACGCCGTCCTTAATGAGTATGACGTCGAAGCTGAACGGTGCGAACAGGACATCGTGAACTTACTGCAGGAACTACTTGAACAGGGGTTGGTTGAGGTTCAGGCGTGATTCACCTGCGGGCGTTTCTTGCCCTCCCTGCAGCGGACAAGCTGCTTCGCGTTGAAGCGCTCTGTTGGCTGTGGCTGATTCGCATCATGTTATGGCTCTTCCCCTACGGCATCTGGTCAGGGTTGACTCGCAAACTCAAAACCCCCTTCCCTGCTGCTGAGCTTGCAGACGAAACCATTGACCGGCTTGCATACAGCGTTCGTCGTATGCATGTATTCGTGCCGCGCGCCACTTGTTTGACGCAAGCGCTCGTCTTGCAGATGCTTCTGGCGCGACGCGGTCAGTTGTCCGAGCTCAAGGTCGGCGTAGCTCCCCATAACTCCGGCAAAATCGAAGCACACGCGTGGGTCGTCGTTCGTGGACGAGTTATCATCGGGAACAATCACCGGCTGTCCCGCTATGCCCTGTTTCCAGCCGGTGATCATTTCTGAACTTAGTCGAGCGGCGAGTAAACGGGTAGGGCTACACGAAAACCTGTGTAGTGATTGGCATCGTCGAGCGGCGTTGTCGCCAGATAAGCCGCATTGACAAGACCTGCGAATGAATTCCACGACCCGCCGCAAATCACTCGATCCATCGGGCTAGGAGCGGTGCTCGTCCATTCCCAAACGTTCCCCGCCATATCATACGCACCAACCCAACTCACGCCGAGTTCGTAGCTTCCGACGCGGTTGGTATCCCCTATCAACCCGTTATAGTTGAGCAGTGTTGAGCGTGGGGCTTCTTCTCCCCATGGAAACGTCCAGTTCGACGGACCTTGCGCAGCGTAGCGCCATTGAACATCGGTCGGCAGGTCTCCGCCGATCCATTGTCCGAAATCGGTGGCTTGCTCCCATGTGATATTGACCACCGGATAATCCGCGTATTCGGGATTGAGGAAGTAATCGGCGTGAGTACGTGATTGATCAGTCAGCGGCGCGACACACGCCCCCGCGTCAACACACGCTGCATACTCAGCATTGGTGATTTCATACCGGCTGATCCAGAACGACTCGACGCAGGTTTCGTTGAGAATCTGTCCCTCAAGCAAGCCAAAGCAGCCTGCTGGAACGAAAACCATCTCAATTCCGCTAAACTCAAAATCGACGGGACGCCAGCGCAGGTTGCTGAAACCCATCGGCATGGGCGTCGAATCAAACGGCGGAATATTCTCGTTGTACGGGGTCGGAGTCAACGTCGCTGTTGGCGTTACAGTTCGGGTATGCGTTTGACTTGGGATCAACGTCGCCTCGCGACTAGGCGTAAGAGTCTGTGTTGGCGTATTTGTTTGACTCGGCGTCGCGCTGACGCGCGTGCGGCTCGGGATCAGCGTTGCTTCACGGGTTGGCGTGAATAGCTGCGTGGGAACTTCAGATGCGCTGGTCGTTCGAGTGGGGAGCAGAGTTGCCTCCCGGCTCGCGGTGCTGACCAGTTCAACCACCGTTGCTTCACTTGTGAGCGCTTGAGTAACTGTCGCGGGCAGCGTTGCCGTACTGCCCCCTGTAGTTCGACTCTGCGTCGCTTGCGATAAAAAGATGACGACACCAATCGTCACCAGCAGCGCGAAACCGACAAGGATCAACAAGAAAACCGCTGATGTACTGCCACTTCTCTTTTCAGAACGACCAGTCAGGCGACTCAACTCGTACACGTCCAGAGGTTTGGGCAGCGGAATCGGCAGCGATGTCAACTGTGGAAACACTTGTTTGAGTTTCTCGACAAGCGCTTCCGAATCCTGCGGATTCTTCAAGGCATAGATTGGCTTACGCAGCGCTTGAGCCTCGCTGATCACATCGCGCTGCTCCGGCTCAAGGTTGGTACCGACCACGACCAGAGCCGACGCCAGCCGCAGCGAATCATCGGCAAGCGAAACGCTGTCGCCGAGTATCGCGCGCCCGTGTACGTTTTCCCACGTAGAGAAACCTTCTTGTTCAAGCAGCGTCTTCAACTGATGTGCTACAAGTTGATTCGAAGTATCGCTGATGATGAGAATATAGGTCATTGCGTCCCCAACTGGCAGTAACAACAAGAAAAGGCTCTCACCTAACGTAAGAGCCTTTTCACCTTAAACTATTATAGCATCCCGTAATGCGGGTGTGCTAGGCGAGGTTTCTACAGCCCGAGATACGTGCACACCTCTGCCGGGAGCGCATCCGCGCTGCATGCAGCCCGCGCAAGATCGAGCGCCGCAGGGTCAGGGAACACCAACTGCTGTGTGCTGTCCGGCAGTGTGGTGATCGTCGGAACAATGACGTCGTAGTTCTGGG
Organism: Anaerolinea sp.; assembly: GCA_014879865.1. Lineage (GTDB taxonomy): Bacteria > Chloroflexota > Anaerolineae > Aggregatilineales > Phototrophicaceae > Flexifilum. Next base: position 9,567 of record JACSRG010000359.1, on the reverse strand, counting down.
CAGTCAGCGGCAGGTTGTCAACGTACCGCATCCCATCCAACTCGCTTGCGCTGAGCGGTCGTGGTTCCGACCACTGTCCACAGCTTAACTTCTCGTCCGCGTCCCCCTCGATGCCAAGGCTGGTGAACTCCGTGCAGAACGGCATTTCAGACGTGTAACCGGGCGGGATAACCACCTCTTGATCCGTTCCCGGTAGGATACGCACCATGCCATAGAGCGCGGCAACCTGCAGCGAACTGCCGAGGCTGCTGCCCGCAGGCAGCGTGCGCATTACAGCCGTTGAGTCAATCCGCATCGGTTGATCGAAGACGCGCAAATCGACCGAAATATCGCGCGGACCTTGAACAAACAGCATGGACGGGGCTGTATCACACGGGTCGCCGCTCGATCCGGTACGGAAGTAGAAGGACTGCATCGGCGTAAAGCTGTTTTCGCCAATGACCGGAAGCGAGCTTAGATCAACCGACTTATCGAGCGCATCAAGCGGGATCCAGCCCGGAATTCCTTCAAACACAACGCGGACGTAAGTGCCGATTTCATCAATAGCATCGGCGGAGAGTTCCGCACCGGCGGGGACAGAACCGAGCAGTTCACTCGCAGCGCGCTGCGGCGGATCAGACAGCAGATCGGCAGGCGCGGTCGAGGAAATGGCGATGCCCTGATCCAACAGCACGACGGCACTACCCGGCTGCACGCCGTTTTCCACCTCGACATCGCCGAATTGAACTAGGTTGATTCCATTGCCTCCGATGCTGTTCGGCAGATTGCCTTGCAGGTGCATGATATTCGCACCCCATTCGGACGTATTCAGGTTCAAGCCGCCCGTACGAATGGTCGCGGTCGAAACCAGCGCGCCAATATCACCCGGCTCCGCATAGTAGTCCGCCGGGAATGTCTGGGTGAAGCGCGCATAGTCTAGGCGTTGGCTGGCGAAACAGGTACTGTTGCGCCCCATATCACGACAGTAATCCCCGATGTTCGTTAAGACGTTCTGCACCACGACCGGGCATGACAGAACGGTTTCGGGTTCGCTGTACTCGAGATTGAGGTAAGCGCAAGTTTCTTCCGGCAGCTCACCCGCGAGACACGCGTCACGGGCTTCCAGAAGCGCCGTCCGATCAACGAAAACGATGTCCGGCAGCGTCGTTCGTCCAGAGGCGGTCACGACCTCCGGGGTCTCGACACGGTAATTGAGAAGCTCCAGCGGAATCAGTTCGGTGATGTCCAGCGCGTCAAGTTCAGCGCCGGAAAGCGGGCGCGGCGGCGACCAGTCGCCACAGTCAGCTTTCTCATCGGTGTCGCCTTCAATGCCCAGACTTTCGAATTCGGGGCAGAACGGCACTTGAGAAGCGTACCCCGGCGGCACGATGACTTCTTGGGGAGTGCCGGGATTAATCCGCACCAAGCCGGACAGCGTGACCAATTCGAATGCATCGCCGAGTTGATCGCCGGGCGGGAGTGTTCGGAAGATCACCGAAGACTCGATGCGGATATTCTGCTTATGAACACGAATATCGACCGGAATGCCTGCCGGACCCTGAACGAACAGCAGTGATGGGGCATCCGTACAGGAGACACCACCAATCCCTACGCGGAAATAGAACGACTGCATCGGCGTGAAGCTTTCAGGACCAATCGCCGGGAGTGCCGACAGATCAACCGTCTGATCCAACGCAGTGCGCGATACCCATCCGGGGCGGTTCTGGTAAATCACTCGAACCGAGTCGCCCAGTTCATCGACGGCATCGGCGGACAAGACCGAACCGGCGGGCACCGTCGTGATAAATTCGGCGGCGGGGCGCTGTGGCGGATCGGTGAGCATCTGAACGGCGGAAAGCGCAGTAATACTGGTGCCGGTTTCAGGCAGAATCACCGCATTTTCAGGTTGAACATCGTTTTCGATTTCAACGCCGCCAAGCTGAATGTACACGACGCCGTTCCCTTCAAGCGCGTTGGGTAGATTCGCCTGTACGTTCATCACATCCACACCCCACGATTCGTTCGCGAGGTCAAACGCCCCTGTCTGAATGGTCTGCGTTGTAGTCAGATCAGCGCGATCCCCCGGACTTGTAAAATAGTCATCGGGATAGGCTTCGGTGAAACGCGTGTAATCGATGCGCGAACTCCCGAAACAAGCTGTATTTCGGCTCAAGCTTGAGCACTGTTCACCAACATCCGCCAACACCCGAGAAACAAGCTGCTGACACGTCAATGGAGGGGTGGTTTGAGCAGACGCATGATCGGGCACTGATAGGACTGCGATAATCGCAATCAACAGCATACTTAAATGCAGCAAATACATCCTTCTCACTCTCTTACTCCTCGTTCCAATGTACCGTTTCAATTGTTTCCAAGGTCGTCACACCTTGCTGCGTGCTGTGGAACTAAAAATAGTATAGCTTTGACTCAGGTTTATGCGCTAGTCTGTTAAATTCGTATATTTTCACAGCGTTTTTGCGAAGTGATGCTTAAATATTACAGAGGGTGCGCAGATTGAAAAAATCACTGTATCCAAATCAGGGATCTCCTTCTAGAATAGAAAGTCAATGCAACTGACTGGAGTGATAAGCCGATATGGATTTTCTGCAATATGTACGGTTAGTTAGAAAATGGCTGTGGCTGGTGGTGCTGGCAGCAGTTGTCTCCGGTGGTATCAGTTTCATTCTGAATACCGGGCGACCGCTGACTTACCGCGCCGAAGTCCTGCTCTATATCGGTAGTTATCTCGACTCGTCCAACCCGGATTATTCCGGTATGCTGCTCGGTCGCGAACTCGCGCAGTCGTATGTGCAGTTGGTCGAAACTCGGTCGATTTTGCAGGCAGCCATCGATCAGGTTGCTATTCCAAACCTAACCGCCGAAGGTCTGCGTGGTCTGGTCGATGCGGAAATTCTTGCAGAAACCTCCTTCATGCGCGTATCTGTTGAGTGGTTTGATCCAGTACTTGCAGCAAATCTCGCCAATGCTATCGGTGCACAGTTAGTTGCACAAGCGCCGGGAGCGGTGAGTGAGTCTGAGCAGCGGTACATTGATTTCATGCAGGGGCAAATCGACACGCTTCTGATCCAGCAAGTGAACTCCACCGAGCAGTTGAACGCCCTCGAAGAAGAGATTCAACGTACAACCGACGAAGCCACCCGCAATTCATTGCAAGAGCGGCGTGTATCGTTGATTGCGCAAATCAACACGGCGTCGGCGACGATTGCCACGTTCCAGAATCAGATCATTCGCTTGGAACAGAAACCAAATCAAATCGAAATCCGTGAGACCGCTAGCATTCCGACCAATGCCAGCGGCGTCAATGTCTTCAACATCACCATAATCGGTGCAATCGTCGGCGCAACTATCGCAATTGGTATCGCCTTCCTCGTCGAATACCTCGACGACACGATCCGCACCACCGAAGAAGCAGTGCAATCTCTCGCCTTGCCTGTCCTCGGCGCAATCATGCGCATCGGCAAGAAGACCGATAAGTATGCGGAACGCTTGGTGACGCACTTTCCGTCGATGTCGCCAATCGCCGAAGGCTATCGCACACTGCGCACCAACCTGCTGTTCACCGCGAAAGAAGAGCAGAAAGGCATTTACGTCGTCACCAGTGCCAACCCGGAAGAAGGCAAGAGCATCACAACTGCCAATCTAGCCATCACGATGGCGCTGGCGGGGTTACAAGTTTTGCTCATTGACGCCGACCTGCGCCGCCCGAAACTGCATGAGGTCTTCGGGTTGGAAAACAACGTCGGGCTAACTACGCTGTTGTTTGCCGACCCCGGTACGAGCGAAGAAAAGACTGACGGTGGCGACGATGAGAATCGACTGCCCGCTAGCTTGAGGCAGTGTCTACAAAATACCTCTGTACCGCGCTTGCGCGTAATTACGAGCGGTTTCATTCCGTCCAACCCGACGGAAATCCTCGGTTCAGCGCTGATGCAGCGCTGGATTGATGCGTTCCGCGCATCGCCGAATATCGATATCGTTCTGATCGACACCCCGCCCTCCTTGATGGTCGCCGACAGCAGTGTATTGGCGGCAACCGCCAAAGCCGATGTGCTGCTCGTCATTGATTGCGCCCATACCCGCCGGGGAGCGGCACTGAAGGCGAAAGAGAAGTTCTCGCAGCTTGGTATCCAGATCAAGGGCGTTGTGCTCAACCGTGTGAACCCACGCGACGAAAGCTACGACTACGGTCAGGGCTACAACTACTACTACACGCCTTATGCACCGACCCAGAAGCAGGCGAGCGCAGTCACTGATGAGCAGAAGTTAGCCAGTCGTCGTGAATCGTAGCATAATAGCCAGTTGATGACTGAATAAGAGGCTCGGCATAGGACTCCCGCCGAGCCTTTTATTTCAGTACGGGTTGATTATTTTACGTATTTCACAGGGTTACGTCGACATATTCATCTTTGGGGATCAATATCTGTTGTACAATTGCAGTGGGGCGCGAACTCGTAACAACTAGATGGCTCGCACTTACACAGATGTTTGCCATCGACCAACAGAAGGAGAAAAGTTCGGTCAATGCAGCACATACTCTCATTTTCTGCATTGCGCGGTTCTCGCAGGTATTACCAACAGGTGTTGCGGCACGCGCTTGTCGATGCGATTCTCGTAACTGTTGCTTACGGAGCCACGCTTTCGATTCAAAGCATCAAAGACCTCTCCGCTGCACGCGAGAGCATGACTTTTATCGCGGTCACCATTCCGGTGCTCGTTGCATCGAACTTCTTTTTTGGTGTGTATCGACGCCTGTGGGAGCGAACGAGTGGTCACGGGATCACGGTGATCGTCAACGCCGTCGCCTTCTCGTCGGTCGTGCTGATTGCCATCTCTTTGCTTCAAGCTCAGAAACCGCTGTCAGTAGCCGATGTGGTCGTCGGCAACCTGCTCTCTCTCGTCGGTTTCGTCGGGGTTCGTTACCGCTCGCGGGTGATCAGCGGCCTCACGCGTCGTGGGTTAGCCATTTGGAAACGTGAGCATCCCAAAGCGAAGACCCGCGTACTGATTATTGGAGCGGGCGAGTCGGGGCAAGCGCTCGCGTGGCGCTTGAAGCACCGCTTCAGCGACCACAACTACTTGGTGGTCGGCTTCATTGACGACGATGCTGAAAAGCTGAACATGTTTGTGGAAGGTTCGCGCGTTATTGGCAATCGCAATGACATTATCCGCGTTGCCGAAGAGCTGCACATCGACCTGATCGTCGTGGCGATCCACAACATCGAAGGGCAGGATTTCCGCGAGATTCTGACTGCTTGCGAAAGCACCAATGCGCTCATCAAGGTCGTCCCCGATCTGCTGGCGATGGTCAACGCCACGCGCACGACGGCAATGCTGCGTGACGTTCAAATCGAGGATCTACTGGGACGCAACCCGATCACACGGCATGAGGCGGTCGATCTCGCGCCTGTGACGGGCAAGATCATATTGATCACCGGCGCAGCAGGGTCGATTGGCTCCGAACTGAGCCGCCAGATCATGAATTACCGTCCGGTCAAAGCCGTTCTGCTCGATAACAATGAAAGTGGATTGCACGATCTCATCGTCGAGATTCGCGCCCAGTATCCCGAGTTGGAGCTTGTCCCGGTACTCGCCGATATTACTATTCAGAGCACGGTACGCGCCGTTTTCGCACAGCACCAACCGCAGATCGTCTTTCACGCCGCCGCCTACAAGCACGTCCCAATGCTGGAGTACTATCCCAGCGAGGCGCTTCGCGTCAACATCTGCGGCACGCGCAACGTAGCCGAGCTGGCAAGTGCTTTCGGGGTCGAACGCTTTGTCCTCATTTCGACAGATAAGGCGGTCAATCCATCGAGCATTATGGGCGCAACCAAGCGCGTCTGCGAGTTGATGCTCCACGCCATCTCGCAGGAGCGGTCGTGCAAGACTCTGTTCGCATCCGTGCGCTTTGGCAATGTACTCGGCAGTCGTGGCAGCGTCGTGCCGACATTCAACCGCCAGATCGACAACGGCGGTCCAGTGACGGTGACGCATCAGGAAATGACGCGTTATTTCATGAGCATACCCGAAGCGGTCAACTTGATTATCCACGCGGCATGCATGACCAAGAGCCGTGATATTTTCATTCTACAAATGGGTGAGGTCGTGCGCATCGTTGAACTGGCGGAGCGGATGATCCGGCTGCGTGGGCTGCGTCCGTACAAAGATATTGAAATTCGTTTTACTGGTATTCGTCCGGGCGAGAAAATGCACGAAGAGCTGTATCACGGGCTTGAAACCCCTGTTGAGACCATTCATCCCAGCATTCTACAGCTTCGATCTTCAGGCACGGACTTTGACAGTGCGCAGTTCTGGACCAACTTGAATCAGCTTGTGTCTGACCCATCTGGGGAGCCTTCGGTTGTGCTTGCGCGTCTTACAGAGTTGATCAAACCTGTTGCAGAGATCAATAATAATGGGTATGTCGATAGCGGCAAGCAGATAGTGCAGAAATAGACCTTGCCGAACCCGATCTTTACCAGCACGCCAATCGATGACGGGAACTGTAATTCATGACTTATGTTGACGACACAGCGCAGCAGGACAATCAGTCCGTGCCAACAGGAGAACCCCCAAGCGAATCGCTTGGGGTGGAAGTAATGTATCGCCGCAAACGCCGTCGCCGTTCCAGTTGGTTCAAGAAACTGCGCAAGCGTCTCGGTTTACGGCTCAGATGGAATGTCGCCAGCCTTATTTTCGTCGGAATCGTCGTCATTGCAGTTGCAGGCGCTGTGATAGCGTTCGACTCCCTCAACCAAGTCCAAATGTCGATTGCTGACCTTGAGCGCGCGCTCTCGCTGTTGAGCAGCAAGCAAGGGACGGAACTCACGCTCACCGACTTCGAACGGTTGCGCGCAACCATTGTCGGCGTAAAAGACACGCTCGAACAAGCCAACGAGCGACTCTCGTTCCTCCAACCCTTAACACCACTCGACGCTCGCTTAGACACCTCCCTCGACCTGATCCGCACTGCGTACCTCTTGTCAGGCGCAGCCGATGACATGCTTGTCGGTCTTCAACCGACGCTGTTCTACATGGTCTCCGGAGACGAACGCGAGTCGGTTGTCACGCAAACGTCGTCAGGCGACCGTATCGTCGAACTCCTGACCATCGGTCGTACCGCCTTCGATGAAGCGGGTGTAAAACTATCGGAAGCACAGCAGGTCATCGACGCGATGAACCTGAACAACATCGATGCCACCCTCGTCAATTACGTGCAGGACATCATTAGCTACAAGACTCAGCTTTCCGGCATCAACAATATTCTGCTTCAAGCGCCGGACTTCTTGGAAACCGCGCTCGGAATCAACGAGGATCGCAGCTACATCGTCCTTTCTCAGAACAACGACGAGATCCGTCCGTCAGGCGGCTATATCAGCACATGGGGATGGATGACCGTCAGCGATGGACGCGTCACCGAGTACGATTACAGTCCGACGACGATTGACAGCCCGACTCCCCCACCGACGACATTCGCGCAGGATGTGCATGTCCCTGACTGGTGGATTCGGTTCGGGCAGCCTCTTTACGCCGCGTGGGATGGCAGTTGGTACGCAGACTTCCCATCGACCGCCAACATGGCGATGTGGTACTACAACAATGGCAACAACGTTCACACGCCCATTGACGGAGTGATTGCTATCGACGTCACCGGCTTTGAGTATCTGATCGAGGCTTTGGGTACAGTCACGGTGCCGGAGTTCGAAGAACGCGTCAGTGCAGCAGATTTCCGTGATGTGATTTATCGAATTCGCATCGAAGGCGAACAGAACATCCACAAAGAGTTCCTCGCCGATCTGTACCGGGCGGTTTTCGATGAATGGCAGAGCGCAAGCGCCGAACCTGAGCGCAATCAAGCAATCCTTGGCGCGCTTCTGCGGGCAATTCAGGAAAAGCATGTGATGCTTTACTTCGCCGACCCGCTGCTCAACAGTGCGGCGGAACTGCTCGGCTGGACGGGCGCGCAGGCTCCCGCAGTGGGACACGACTATCTGATGGTGGCGGACGCCAACCTCGGCAATAAGTCGAACAATTCCGTCATTCGCTCAATCACCTATGACGTCGATTTGCAGGCGGATGGTACCTCCAATTCACGGACAACCATCAACTACGACTACTCGGCGCGCGTCGCGGCGAACGACCCCGCTGTCCATCCCCCGGATAACGGTCCTGCGGACTACTATTCGCTCACGCAGATCTTCGTCCCTGCCAACAGCAACTACACCGGCGGTTCGACTGAGCCTTATTTCCCGCCAACCGTAGTACCACAGGACAACCATACCCTGATGGTCGCGCAAATGTACGTGCCGTTCGACACATCCCAGCGCTTCCAGTTCACCTATCATACCAGTCAGGTGGTCGAGACTATCGGCGAGCTCTATCGCTACCGTTTGCTGCTGCAAAAGCAGCCCGGAGCGCGTTCCAACATCGTCAGCGTGCAAATCAGCCTGCCGCCGGATATGGAACTCGACAGCTCCACCTTGCCCCCTGCCGCCACGTACTCGATTGGACGCACCATCGTCGAGTACCGCCTAACCCTGAATTCCGACCAGTGGATCGAGTTGATCTACTCGGTTGACGACTAAACCATCACTTCAACCCGGAGAGCCTCTGCTCTCCGGGTTTCTTTTAGGCAGCAGCAACCGGCACGCGTGCCGATCTCCGTGCAAACAGGGTCAACCCGAGCACAATCAGCGCCAGCAGCGCCGTGATCCCAAACGCGCCGCTGATTTCGATCTGATCTGCGACCCATCCAAGCACCTGCGGCATGATGAGCACCGCGAGTCCTGCCCCCATCGAGGAGCGCGCGCTTGCTTTGTTCGAGTTCTCCGGGTCGAGACTGGTCGTGACCGAGAGCGTCAGCGGGTAAAGATTGGCGATGCCCACCCCGGTGATAAACAGCCCCGCGACGTTGAGGAGGGGTGTCTGTGCCAACCAGAAGATCGGAAATCCGAGCGTGACGATGACTGCCGCTCCGATGAGGAGCGTCACAGAATTCATCGAGCGCGTAAGACGACTGCCGAGAATCCGCCCGACCACCATCGCGCCGAAGAAAACGCTGACCAGCGTCGAGGCGGTCACACGCTCCAGCCCCACCCCATTTTCCAGAAAATCCGCACCCCAGAAGCCTAAGCACCATTCAATCGACACGCTAAAGAAGATCACCAACCAGTAGATCCAGAAACTCGACGGTAGCGGGCGCGTGGGCTGCTGCGCACGGACAGCGGTAGGAGCGGCAGCAGGGATCGACTGCCCCCGAAACGCCAATGTCACGACTATCAACACGGCGATTGCTAACCATAAGGCGATGCGCCACCCGATGCCAGTTCCTTCGCCAAAACCGATCACGATGGGCACAAGCACGGCGGCAATGCTGGCGGCGACATTCGATTCGGTCAGGGCAATTGATCGGAGGCTGCCGTACTTGTCGGATAGAGTCGCCTGAATCATGACGAGGAGCAACGTCCCCAAGAAACCCATGAGCAGCGTCCCGGTGATCGTGGCGACGACATGCGGCACGCTGATGAACAACAGCGTCCCCGCCCCCATGCCGAACGCGCCCCCCCA
>JACSRG010000240.1 GCA_014879865.1 Anaerolinea sp. | reverse complement strand
GAATGGCTAGCGGAACGACTGAACTCTAAACTAAACGCCATCACGCCCCCTGTTGTTGATGATGTAAGGACAAAGGTCCCCGCATAAGTATTGTTTTTGACCCTATTCGTAAGGGAGCTTCAACCCATCGCGCAGCACGCCGCGCACCGCCCACACCCGCGCAGCCATGTTGATCGATCCATCTGCGTTGATCGGCAGGCGCGCGCGCACGGACTCTCTCAGTTCGAGCCGTTCGCCTTCGCTCAACGTTTGCACATAGCCGGGAGCAGATCCCTGCCCGCCGAGGAAGGGCGTCCAATAGTCGTCAAAATCGCGGAAGTGGGTGTCGATCTCGATGCCCCGGACTTCGACCTGTTCCAACCCGGTTTGCTGGAACAGCCCCGTCAGCGGTTCTGGTTTGCAGATGGTGAAGCGGCTGCCTTCGTCAACGGCGGCGGCTTGGGGACGCAGCGCGACTGCCACATCCCAAAAGCAGCGCATGAACTCCATCCGCTCGGCGTAATCCCAAACGTAGGCGGCGATGATGCTCCCCGGGTGGGAAACACGGCGCATTTCCGCAAGGGCTTGAACGCGATCCGGGATAAAGTTGAGTACCAGCCCGGAGACAATCGCATCAAAGTGGTTGTCTTTTAAGGGGAGGCGCTGTGCATCGCCGACAACGAATGTCACCCGCTCGTCGTCGATTTGTTCGCGCCCATAGGCGACGAACGCAGCAGACGGATCGATGCCCGTCACCGCGCGCGGATGCTGGTGCTTGACGATGCTCTGGCTGATTGCCCCTGTACCACAGCCCACGTCGAGCCAACGCGCGCCAGTTGGCACATCCAGCCATTTCAGGAACAGTGGAGCGACAATCCGGCTCCAGCGCCCAACATACGACTCGTAGATGCTGCCGCGATCAAACTTTTCCAATCTGGGAGGATTTGGCTTCTGGTCGCTCAAGCTGTGTTCCGTTCACTCTATGAACGAACGATGCCTCCCAGTATATAACAGATTTCGTTACCGTTACGTGTTCTGCGCCTCGTGCACGTCGTGGACGGTGACGATCATGTCGTCCAGTTCTTCACCGCTCAACCCGCCTGTCAGGTCGGCGGCAGAGCGCAGGATGGTATCGACATCGACGTTGCCCGCGCCGCATTCGATTTCCACTAGACGGCGGTCGATTTCAGCGCGGAGGACGTCAAGTTCTTCACAGGAAAGGTGGTTCAACTGCCCGAAAATCTGCTGCAAGGTCATAGTAGGTGGAACTCCTTCGTCGAGCTTGTGATACAACTACTATGTGAAATTTTACACTAGGTTGCTTCCTATTCCCACTTAATTGTTTTCGGCAGTTCGTTCCTCGGGTGACAGTTGGACGCCTATTCCCACTCGATTGTTCCGGGCGGTTTGCTGGTGATGTCGTAGACCACGCGGTTGACCCCGCGCACTTCGTTAACGATCCGGCTGCTGGCACGCGCCAGCACCTCGTAGGGCAGACGCGCCCAGTCCGCCGTCATGAAATCGTCCGTCGTGACCGAACGCAGGGCGATCACTTCCTCATAAGTACGGTTGTCGCCCATCACGCCGACGGTTTTGACGGGCAGCAGCACCGCGAACGATTGCGCCGTCCCCGTCCGCAGCAAGCCCTGCCGTTCCAATTCCTCGCGGAAGATCGCGTCGGCGTGGCGCAGGGTTTCGAGGCGTTCCCATGTCAGTTCGCCGAGGCAGCGCACCGCCAAGCCGGGACCGGGGAACGGCTGCCGCCACACGACGCTGTCCGGCAAGCCGAGCGCCGTGCCGACCGCGCGCACTTCGTCTTTGAACAGGTCGCGCAGCGGCTCGACCAGTTCGAAGTGCAGATCGTCGGGCAAGCCGCCGACGTTGTGGTGACTCTTGATCACGCGGGATTTCTTGCTGCTCCCCGCCGATTCGATCACGTCGGGGTAGATCGTACCCTGTGCCAGAAAACGCAGATCACCGAAGTCGGCTTCGAGATGGCGCGCTTGAGCGGCAAAGGTGTCGATGAACTGCTTGCCGATGATCTTGCGCTTCTGTTCGGGGTCAGTGACGCCGCGCAGCGCGTCGAGGAAGTCCTCGGTCGCATCGACGGCGATCAGGTTGATGTGCTGCTCGTCGTGGAAGACCTGTACGACCTGTTCCGGCTCATCTTTGCGCAGCATCCCCGTGTTGACGAACACCGCGATCAGCCGTTCGCCAATCGCCTTGTTGAGCAGCGCGCCCGCCACCGCCGAATCGACGCCGCCGCTCAACGCCAGCAGCACGCGCGCATCGCCGACCTGTGCGCGGATCGCGCTCACCGCGTCGTCGATGAAGGCGGCAGGCGACCATTTCGCCTCGCAGCCGCACACATCGAACAGGTAGTTGCGCAAAATTTGCGTTCCCTGCGCAGTGTGACGGACTTCCGGGTGAAACTGCACACCGTAATAGCCGCGCGCGGGATCGCCCATCGCGGCGAACGGTGAACCGTCGGAGAGCGCCAGCGCGACAAAGCCCGGCGGCGGCTGCTCGATGCGATCCCCGTGCGACATCCACACGTTGATTTCTGGCTGCAAACCGTTGAACAGGGGGTTATCGCCGCCTGTGTGCATGATGATCGCCGCGCCGTACTCGCGGGTTTGCGCCGGTGCGACCACCCCGCCGAGCGCGTGCGTCAGCGCTTGCATGCCGTAGCAAATGCCGAAGATCGGTTTGCCGGTCGCCAGCAAATGCGCGGGGAGCTGCGGGGCGTCCGGTTCATAGACGCTGTGCGGGCTGCCGCTGAGGATATAGCCGCGCGGCTGATGCATGTCGATCTTGTCGGCGTCGGCGTCACAGGCGAAAACTTCAGCGTAGACGCCCTGTTCGCGGACGCGGCGGGCGATCAACTGGGTGTACTGTGACCCGAAATCGAGGATGGCGATCCCGCCCTGTCGTAAATCGGTCATACGTCGTCCTCGGCGAACTGGATCGCGCCGTTGTCCATGCTGACAATCGTGCAAAGCGCTTCAATCGGCATGTTGTAGCCCTTCGAGCGCATCAGGTTACGCCCGCCCTCGAACGTCTTCTCGACCACGACGCCCACGCCGACGACGCGGGACTGCGCGCTTTCGACCATACGCGCCAGCGCGCGGAGCGTCTGCCCCGACGCGAGGAAGTCGTCAATCACGAGCACGTCTTGGTTCGGCAGCAGGAACTCCGCCGACACGAGCAGATTGACCTCGCCGCCTTTGGTGTGGCTCGGCGCGGTTTCGAGGAAGACGGGACCCGACATGGTGATCGGCTTGAGCTTGCGCGCATACACCACCGGGACTTTCATGACCAGCCCGGTCATCAGCGCGGGGGCGATCCCCGAAATCTCTGCCGTGAGGATGCGATCTACTTTGATCCCGTCAAAGCGCCGCGCCATTTCTTCGCCCATTGCCAGCATCAGTTGAGGGTAAAGCTGGTGGTTGAGCAAGCTGTCGATTTTGAGGATGCCGCTGCCGAGGTTGCGTCCTTCTGCCTGAATGCGCTCTTTAAGCGCCTGCATGTTCGCCACGTGGTTACTCCATCGTCATAGGGGTTGATCCGCCCGCTTCTTCATAGACTTCCGCAAACAGCATGTCAAATGTGCCGCTGCCAAACTTGAGCAGTTCGCCGCCCGCTTCTTGCCCGGCGGGCGAATTCAGCGCCGCGTTGAGCGCGGGGTAGTCGCTGAAATAGACTTCCAGTATCCGGTAAAAACTCGGCGTGCCCAGCGGACTGCCGAGGATGCTGATCACCTGCCGCCGCGTGATGTGCGGCATCCGCTCCACCAGCGCGAGGAAGTTGTTGTAGTTGTCCTCAAACCGCACCTGATCGGTCGGCTTGCGGAACAGGATCATGAATTTGACCATCGGTTGAGCCGTTCAGCTTTGTGACAACAAAAAACCGGGCAGCCTGTGCCCGGTTCAGATTGTAGCCGAAGTTGTCATAGATCAAAATGTAGGGACGAGGAACACGCCTCGTCCGAACAGAGGAGTTATGGACGGCGGTAGTTGTCCTGCACCTGCGGTTGCGGTTGATCGCCGCCGCGCAGCAGCAAGCCGATCACCAAGCCGACGATGAAGATGATCGCCAGCGTACGCCATGGATTGGCGCGAACCCCTTCGACCACATCGTCGCCGATGTCTTCATACGAATTCTTCTTCAGGTAGTGCGCGGCGCGCTCGAAGCCCTTCGCTACGCCGTCGGCGTGCTCGCGGACATCCTTGCTGGCGTTGGCTTCCCGTGCTTCCTTGCGAATGGTGTGCGCGGCGCTGTACAGGGTCTTGACCATATCTTTCTTCGCGCCGTCAGCTTTGTGCCGCGCCTCGCGCCCGAACTCGCTGATGCTCTTGCCCGCATCCTCGAGGAAATCCTCCGCTTTGTCCTGAATTGTGTCGTTGCGTTTCGTTCCAAACACGGCGTTCTCTCCCTGCTGTCGCCTGACCTACCAAATCATGTTTATTATACTTGAAATAAATGGGCAATCAAATTACAGGGAGATTAGGGGATTGTAGGTTTGCCGCGCTATAATGTGGCGTCGTGAGTCGCCGTAGGAATTTTGAAAAGACATGAGCACACCGTCATACCGGATCACCGATCACGCTCGTGAAGAAGCCGAACGGCGTGGCATTCCGCTTGAAGTACTTCAAACAGTGATGGAGTCGCCCGGTCAAATCCGTGAAGCTCATAGCGCCCGCAAAGCGTACCAATCAAAAGTCGAAATTGACGGTAAGCTGTACGTAGTACGCGCGATTGTCGAATTGACCGATCCGCTGACGGTCGTGACTGTATACCGCACGAGCAAACTTGAGAAGTATTGGAGCGATGAAGCATGAAGGTGACGTATGATGCCAGCGTCGATGTGCTGCGGATTCTGTTTAATGATGCCCCGATTGCCGAAAGTGACGAGGATAAACCGGGCGTGATCCTTGACTATGCCGAAGATGGCAGCATTATCGGCATGGAAATCCTTGATGCATCGAAGCACATGAGCAATCCAAACGGCGTTGAATATACTGTCGTTGGCATGAAATCGGCATAGGAGATCGCTGCCGATCTTGGGGACGCCGTCACCCGCGCGCTATAATGCCGCGCTATGACACGACGACGCATGACCCTACTGATCGCGGCGGGGGCGATCTTGCTCATCCTCGCCGC
>JACSRG010000793.1 GCA_014879865.1 Anaerolinea sp. | reverse complement strand
AGAGGTTCGAGTCCTCTACTGCCCACAATCTAGGACACCACTCGAACACCCGGCAACGTCACCGGGTGTTTCTGTTTCAGCGGCTTTTTCCGAGGCACTTTCACTCCGCCCAGCTACCTTTTCAGAAACATCCTTCAGGTAGCCGAACGGTGGAAGCAAATCCACGCGCAGTATTGTTCCCTCAGGGCTCAAGACAACCCTCTCAACAACGTTCCGTAACAACTCCTCTTGATCATCAAACGGAAGCGTTTCATACAGTATACCCAATTTGGCAATGATGTTTAACGCATCATCAAGATCACTGATGTACGTCTCGCAGCGCTGATCCAGCAGGGCGAGGCTGCCACGAAGCCTCTGGCGTTTGTCTTGCCACTCGTCCCAGAGTGCGCGCCAATTATCCTCACTGACCATACTCGCGGCATACAACCGCAGCACCCGTGCTTCTTCCTCATCTATCGCCTTGAGTGTCCGCTCAATTTCGGTGCGCTCATCCGGTCGCATACGACCAAGTTTGTCTGCCACCTCCTCGATGTAATACTTTCGAATACGTGGCATCAGTCCTACATCTAGCTGCACTCGCCGGAGTTGTTCTGCAAGCTGCCCCTCCACGTCACCACAGAGAAAATGGATTGGGTGACGTTCAAGCCGATAATGTGCTGTCCCACCGCCAGATCGCCTCGTATTGGAAGTTGAACACTGCATTCGATACAGCCGTGTTCCGGGCGCAGTCGGGTCTTTTGGATCGCCCGCCAAATAGATCAACCCGCGCAGCAGATATTGGCGCTTGCGCTTGGTGTACTTGTTCTGCGCCCGCCGAGCTAAGATGTCCAGTCCGCGCTCGAATTCTTCCGTTGTGACTATCGGTTCCCAATTGCCGCGCATGGTTTTCGGCGGAATAGTGCCTTCGTCATTATGAATCCAGCCTGCATATGTCCAGTTATGAAGGATATCCGCCAAGGTGTTGTAATTGACCTTGCGTTTGCCGCTCGCTTTGATCTCGACAAATGGGCGACCACTCCGATAGCGGTAGCCTCTGGCGTGCAGTTCTTCGGCGATTTCAGCAAGGGTATAGCGATCTTCAAGTAGCAAATCCCACGCTTCACGCCATATCTTGGCACGCTCCGGGTTTATCTCAAGATGATGCCCTTTCTTCATATATGATTTGCGTCCCGGTTCGTCGTCCTCAACGCTGATATATCCATCAGGATGAAGTCCCAAATAGCCGCCTCGCTGCCGTTTGGCTTCGCCAGCCCCCTTGATTCGCATTCCTGAAAGCATTGACTCACGGCGCGCCAGCGTAAACGACAGAGCGACGATGACGCGGTCATCAGGATCCATGGGATCGAGATCGGGATGGTTCGCAAACCGTACCGCGACACCGAATTCGTCCAGTTCATCAATAGCGCGCAGTGCTTCCGTATCATTGCGTCCGAACCGATCCGCACGTTCAACCACAACGTGCGAAAAACGCCCTAACCGCGCGTCATCCAGCATCCGCTGATAGTCCTTGCGATGTGGAGTCTTTCCAGTCAGAACATCTCGATAAATCTCGATGATCGGCATCTCTGAGCGTTCAAGCACGGAGCGGTCAATGAGGAACCGCTGACGCTGCTGAGATGCCTCAGGATTTTGCGCTTCCTCATCGCTGGTCCGTAAATAAATCGCCCAGCCGTTCTGATGTGGTGTTGCCCGTTTTTTTCGTGCCATATGCCCTACCTATTCACAAAGATGCCCTGCGCGTTTTCACGATACAACGGCATCGACATCCTGTGTTTTTTCGACCACTTTTTCAGCGGTTTCACGGTGAGAGGGTAGGGTCTGTTCGTGGCTGTGAAGCAGTTGTGCAACGGTCATGACACGAACGAACATCTCACGTACTACACGTTGTGTACCAGCATTCCCATCGGTCGATGGTGTAACCTGCTGGCCTTGTGCTGCAATCCCCATCTCTGATTCGCCCCCAACTGAGTCAACGTGTGTTCAGCATAATCGATCACACCGTTTTTGAGGCGAGAATTTATGACATCTGTTCTAGTAAAATGGGACATTGGCATGGGCAAAATGGGACAGGGTGGGAATTTGTGACATGGAAATGACAAAATTTCCCAAAATCCTCGCTCAGGCTAACCAAAACACGGCTAGAGTAGGAAGTTTCTAACTAGGTTCTATCCCCTCGCACTTGTGCAAAGATTGGAATCTTGTAATACAATGACAATCCGAAATAGCTCATCTGTTCTTTTTCTGTCGGTTGACCGAGGGAACGTCTATCGGACAAGGAGAGATGCCGTTCATGGGTTCCATACAACTGATCGTCGTGTCCACCAATGCATTGATTAGAAGCGGTATTCAGCAGGTGGTGGCTCAGTCGGATGTTCCCATCCAAGTGGTGGGAATGTTTGCGTATTTTTCAGAAGTACATAAGTTTTTGAACGACAGCCACGCGACTGTGCTGCTGGTCGATGATTCGCTGCCACGTTCAACCAATCTCGCTCAAGAAGTAAAACAGATGATGGAGCGTCATTCGGGGCTGGCGGTGCTTATGCTCGCACAGCGCCCAACCGCGAGCTTGATTCGGCTGCTGCTGGATCATGGGGTCAGCGGCATGATCCACAAAGATGACGATCTCGAGCATGATCTGAACCAAGCAATTCGGCTGACTTCGCTGCGCGGGGTCTATTTGTCGCCCACTATTTCACGGTTACTCGATATGCAGCATCCGCTGCCCAAACGGATTCATCAACGGGATATTGATGTGCTTCAGCTTCTAGCGGACGGTTTCCAAATCAAGGAGATTTCCGCCCATCTGGGGCTCAATCGGAAAAGCGTATACCGGAGTTTGCGAACGATGAGAACAGTCTATGATGCTCAAAGTAACGCACAGCTCATAGACATCGCCCACCAATCCAAATTACTCGACTCTGCAAGAGAAGAATAACGCATGGACAGTCGCGAGAATTTTGCCCATCGTGATGTCCCATATTCCCTTTGAAATGTCACAGAGTCTCAACATCGAACGCTTTCACTGTGGTAGTCTGAGACGAGGTAGACAGAAAGAGGGGAATCCAGATGACAGCCACACATATTTTGATCGCGGACAGCAGCAGTTTGACGGTTGTCGGCGCGGAGACCCTGCTTAAGGAACGCGCCGACACCCGTATCACCAAAGCCCAGACAGGTTCTCAACTCGTCCAGATGGCGGCTGATCTTTGTCCAGACGTGATCTTGATGGGCGACCAGTTTGATCCAGCGATTGACACGCTTGCGCTGGTTGAGCAACTCTTGAAGGCTTCTCCTGTCGTTCGGATTATCGTAATGGGTACGTTGAGCGACGGATTGCTGATTCGCGATCTATTTGCCGTTGGTGCGCGTGGCTACTTGGCATCCGGCGATGATCTGCCCGGATGTCTCCGCACGGCGATCGACACGGTGCTCCGCAACCGACCCTATCTTTCCCCAACTGCAAACGCTGAGTATCTGGTCACCATGCACTCAGGCGACAAAGACTGGAAGCTTGATGCTGAAGCACGTTCCGTACTGCGCCTGCTGGCGCAGGGGTTGACCATTGGGCGGATTGCTACCCAGTTAAAGGCAAAACCTCGCCGTATTTATTGGGTGCGCGAGAAGCTGCGCCATCGCTTCGGCGCGACCACGAACGAACACCTCATCAGCCGTGCTGTTGCCGAAGGATTCGGCAGTTTTCCAGAATGAACTGGAAATTTGCGCCGTGAGTCTGGAAATTTCCTAACCCTCAACCGGAATATTTCAGAAGTCGCAGGACTCCGTTTTGATACGCTGGTTTCAGCGTAAGCAAACCCGGAGTGACGACATGCGACGACTGGTGCTGCCCGTGCTGGCGGCGCTCTGCCTTGCGGCATGGGCTGCCGCCTTTTTCTTGATCCGCACTCAACCGAATAGTGATCTCACGATCATCCCAACCCTGATGGTGCTGCCATCCCTCACGCCGACGGACACCCCAGCGCCAACCTCAACTCCGACGCTCACGGCGACGTTGACAGCGACGGCGACCATTGCCCCGACAGACACGCCGGTCGCCACGCTACTACCGACGTTGAGCGAGCGTGTGTTGGAGATCGCGGTCGTCATGCCGGGGGTGTATGTCCCGCCCACACTGACACCGTTTCCGCCGGGGACAATCCTGCTGCCCGCGCCGCCCAATCCAGTTGAACCGCTGCCGGATGCGACCGACACTGCGCCGCCGTTCTTCGGGTGGTACAGCTTCGAGTCGGACTATCCGACGATCCGCTACGCACCGCCGTGGACACCGCGCCTGTCGCAGTTCGCCAGCCGGGGGCAGTATCACCGCACTGAAGGCGCATACGATACCGCCACTTTCATGTTTGAGGGCGAAGGTCTGCGTATTCGCTATGTCGCAGCACAGAACATGGGCAGATTCGAGATCGTCGTCGATGGCGCAGTGCTGGACACCATCGATGCCTATGCGGACGAACTCCGTTTTCCGGTCACTGACGTGTACTTCGTCGGCAACGGGACACATCGCCTCGAACTGCGCGGGATCGGGCAGAAGAACAACGCCAGCGAAAGCTACGTGATCGGACTGGACACCATTCAGGTGTTTCGCGGCGATGCTCACACGCTGATCCTCCCACCGCTGTCGATCACAAATACCCCAACGCCACAACCACAGCCCGCCGCGCAGATCGAACTGGTCGGCGCGCCGCCCACGCTCCAACCAACCGGGACACCGATTCCGCCGCGCGTTCTCACTGCTGAGGTGGTCATTGCCTATGACGAGAACGGCAATCGCACGGTTGATCCGGCGGAAGGCGTTGCCGGAATTTCCGTGCGCGTGGTTGAGGTCAACACTAACCGCGTGATCGCCAGCGGGTTCACCGACGAACGGGGCTATGTGTCGTTTGAGGTCGTAACCGATGCGCCCGCGCAGATCGTTGTCCCGTACTTCGGCAAAACGTGGACGGTACAGCGCGGTGGAAATACTGCTGCGCCTGCCTACACGCTCCTGCTCACGCCGGGCAACCAGCCGGGCTTGATCCCCTAGAGGTGAAGATGAAGAAATCACTCTTGTTCGTGCCCCTCGTGCTGGGGCTGGCGGCGCTGGCGTGTACCGGGACGCTGACCGGGATCACCGGCGCGCCGGTCTACATC
>JACSRG010000598.1 GCA_014879865.1 Anaerolinea sp. | reverse complement strand
TGAGAGCGAAATTCCCTCTACGAAATAGCGCTGCGCGAAGATATACACGATCAAGACCGGCAGCATGACCACCACCGCGCCTGCCATCAGTAGGGGCCAATTCGGCTGCAAGAAGGCATTCGGGCGCGCGTTGAAGTACGCCAGCCCCAGTTCGAGTGTGCGCATGTGCTCCTGCCGCGCGATCAGTAGAGGCCACAGCAGTTCCGTCCACGTGCCCATGAAGGTGAACACGCCGAGCGTCGTCAGCGCCGGCCCGTTGAGCGGCAGGAAAATCCGCGTGTAGACCGTCCATTCGCTTGCGCCGTCGATGCGGGCGGCATCCTGATAATCGCGCGGGACGCCAAGAAACGCCTGCCGGAGCAAGAAGATGCCGAACGCGCTCGAAATGCCGGGAATGATCAACCCTTGATACGTGTTGACCCACCCCAGTCCTGAAATGATCAGGAACAGCGGGATCAGCGTGATCTGAAATGGGATCATCATCGTGGCGAGATAGAGCACAAAGATGCGGTCACGCCCGATAAAGCTCAACCGGGCGAAGCCGTAAGCCGCCATCGAACACACGATCATCTGCCCGAAGACGGTGCAGGCGGTGATGAAAAACGTGTTCAGGAAGTAGCGCAGAAATGGCAGTTCTAAGAACAACGTGCGATACGCCGAGAAATTGAACTCCGTCGGGAGGATTTGCGGCGGGTAGCTGAATTCCGTCCCCGGCGACTTGAGCGAGGTCGAGATCATCCAGATGAACGGCACGACCATCGTCAGCGCGAACGCGATTAGCACCACGTAGCCCGCGATGCTGAGAATCGTTCCAAGCAGCGTGCGTTTTTTCGTCATCACTTCCCCCCTCAGTACAGAATTTCGTCGCTGCGGCGGCGCATGTACAAAAGCTGGAGCACCGTCGCGACAAAGATCAAGGCGAACAGCACCCACGCCTGCGCCGACGCATACCCGAAGTCGAAGGCTTCGAACGCGCGCCGGTAAATGTGAAACACGGCGACATCGGTCGCGCCGAGCGGACCGCCCTTTGTGATCACCCACACGGGCGAAAACACCTGAAACGAGCCGATCACGCCGGTGATGGCGAGAAAGAAGCTGGTCGGGGCGAGCAGCGGCAGCGTGATGCGCAGAAAGGACTGCAAACGGTTCGCGCCGTCAATCGAGGCGACTTCATAGAGCTCACGGGGAATCGACTGCAAGCCCGCCAGCCAGATCACCATGCTGAAGCCAGCACTTTTCCAGATCGAGATAATCACCAGCGCGGGCATCGCGGTCGCAGCATTCCCTAACCAGTTAACAGGCGGCAGCCCGATTAAACCGAGCACGTAATTGACAATGCCGACCGTCGGGTCGAGCAGCGTCAGCCAGATGATCGACACCGCGACCCACGATGAGATCACGGGCATGAAGAACAGGGTGCGGAAAATATTCACGCCCTTCAGTTTTTGATTCATGATCAGCGCGATGCCGAGGCTGATCGCCATGCCCAGCGGCACAGCCAGCGCCGTGTAATAGGCGCTGTTGAGGATCGCCTGCCAGAAGCGCCGGTCACCAAGCAGAAATTCGTAGTTTTCCAGCCCGATGTACGGCGCATCCGTGAACGTCGGACGATCCCAGTCCCGAAAGGATAGGAAGAAACTGAACACGAGCGGGATGACCAAAAAGACGATCAGGTGAATCAGGGACGGCAGGATGAATAAATAACCAGCTTTCTCGTTCGACCGACTCCAGAAGCGTCTCCATGCGTTTTGGACGAAGTTTCCGGGCGGTGTCGAGCGAGGAGACGAAGCAGCATCGATCACACGGCTCATGCAAATCTCCATGAATGGGGAAAGCCGCCAATCGGCGGCTTTCCATAACCTAAGGGGATTGAATTAGCGGGACAGTTCGCGGTTGATCTCTTCGACAGCGGCAGCGACTTCCGTTGCCACGTCGCCCCCTGCCAAAATGCGTTCCATCATGGCATCGAGCAGTTCTTCGACGATGGGCCAGTTGGAGAAACGCGCACCATAGGGCGGACGTCCGAACTGGACTTCGTTGACGAACACTTCTTCGATTTCAGGGTACGGGTTGTCCTCGGCGGCGGCTTCGGCAGCGGCTTGATTGCCGGAGATCGCAATCCCGGTGATCGCCTTGGTGTCCTGATAAGCGCGATCCGTCGCAGCGGCGATGAAGTCGCAGGCTGCCTGTTTCTCGGCATCCGTCACGCTGGCGTTGACCACGAAACCGGAAGCGTAGAAGATCGTCGCTTCTTCGGTGCTGGAGGGTTGGCTGAGGATGCCAAAGCTGCCCGGTTGATAGTTAGCGTTGGCGCGCAGCCCGACCAGTTCCCAGTGCCCCCGGTCGAACATGGCGAATTCGCCGAGCAGGAAGCGATCAAGGAAGCCCGCCTGCTGGATAAGCTGATCGTAGACTGATGGCTCCGGCGACACGCCGTATTCGAGCACAAGATCGCGCAGGAACGTGATCGCTTCAATCGACTCCGGCGAGTCGAGGTAGCCGCTGACCGTCGTGCCATCCGGCGAAATCACGTCGCCGCTGTTCTGCCACACGCGGTACAGCCACTCGAACGCCCACTTGCGCACGCGGAAGCCCCACTGAACCACATTCGATTCGTCGAAGTCAGGATCGAGGCGGTTGCGTCCCTCGGCGTCGAGCGTCAGCTCTTGGCTGAGCTGGATCAGGTCGTCCCACGTCCAATCCGCCGGCGGCGGTTCAACGCCAGCACGTTCAAACGAGGCGAGGTTGTAGTAGATTACCATCGGCGTGAAGTCGTTGGGGAGCGCGTAGATCGGACCATCCGCTTCCGGCTGCCAGATCGACAGCACACTTGGGAAGAAGCGATCCAGATTGAGCGACGGCGTCAGTTCGAGGCACTGGCGCAGATCGAGGAGATATTCGCCCTCGACCAACCGTGCAAACGTAGACGCGTCCTGATTCCACACATCCGGGGCAGTCCCGGCGGCGAGATCGACGAGGAGCTGCGTGTCAAACTCCGGTGGCGTCTCAAGCGCGTTGATGTCCACATTGGGATGCGCCGCTTCAAAATCCGCGATGAAAGTCTGGTATGCCTCATCCAGCGGTGTTCCTTGCTCTTCAAGCGGGACGACGAACCCCATCACATCGAGCGTGACTGGTTCCTGAGCACTGACCGAAAAAGCGACGACGAGTAAGAGGAGGATTCCGACCAGAACCAAAAGGGAGGCAGTACGTTTGAACATAATCTTCTTTCCTCAAAAACGTGCGAAGACCCGATACGACAGAGCTTGTTGCGATTGCAGCGTCTCATTGGTCTTTGGGGAAGCTCTATGTAAAGGTTATCATTACTTACTCAATTTCGGCAACCCCTTCCGCCCACGTATCTGCCGAAGGGGGTAGATGGTGACAGGTGCTTCCGATGCAGTTCTTCAGTTTCGACCCCAACAACCCCGTGTTCCAGATCAAGGACTGGACGTTAAGCCTCCAGATCATCACGCTGGAGAATGTGTATGGGCTTGACCCCGACGGCATACGGAGCAGCGAACACGCGGATACCGCCGCGTTGCAGTGTGTCGGTCTGCGCTGGGGCGGCGGTCAGCAGTACGCACCCGGAAGCGTGGACGTCCTTGCCCGCTTCGAGCCGGACGGGATGCGTGTGCAGATCAAGGCGGAAGCCCCCGAACCGATCCGCGCGGTGAAAATCATGATCCGGCATCTGCCGCCGCTCACCGCACTCGACCAGCTTGATGCCGAACGCGCCGTCCCGCCGGAGGGACTGCTCGACCGTTACCCGAACCAACTGCGTCTGCCAATCGCGTGTGTCCGAACGCTGGACGGGGAGACATTCGGCTTCCGCTGTGAAGATGCCGAGCATCGCGCCAAACGCTTCGCCATCTACCGCGAGCGCTTTGCCGAGGATTACACCGTCGAATGTATCCATGAGGAGGACGCGCGCTTGTTCGACACCCGGATCAGCGTGCCCGATTGGATTTTCACTCGTGCGGCTGATCCCGCCGCCTTTCGCGCCGACCAACTTGCGTTCAACGAGCGCGCAGCGGGACTCGTGCGCTGGGAAGATCGCGCCGATGTGCCGGAATGGGCGCGTCATCTGCGTCTCGTCGTGACGCTTCACGGGATGCACTGGTCGGGTTACACCTTCAACACCTACGCGCAGATGATCGACACCCTGCGTTACGTCGCAGCGCGGATCGATGGCGGGCAAGTGCTGGCGTATCTCCCGGGATGGGAGGGACGCTACTACTGGCAGTACGGCGACTACCGACCGGAGCCGCTGCTCGGTGGGGAGTCGGGGTTCGCGGCGCTGTGTCATACCGCACGCGATCTCGGGATTCACCTGATGCCGATGTTCGGCGCAAACTGCGTCAATGCGTGGCGCTCCAACTATCACCTGTTTGGTCCATCCTCACACATGAAAACCGCGACGCGCAACGTCTTTCACGGCAATCAGCCGGACTGGGATACCAGCCGCACACAGGACACCGGTTGGCAGGCATGGCTAAATCCCGGCGCTCCGGCGTGGCAGCGTGAACTGACGCGCCAGATCATGCGACTGCTCGACCAATACGACCTGCACGCCGTCTTCCTCGATACCGTCGAAGTGTGGGTCAACGATCCCGACTTCAACATGCTGGAAGGCTACCGGCAGCTCGTCGCCGAACTGCACCAGAGACGCGCGCATCTGCTGGTGACGGGTGAAGACTGGTATGATGGGCTGCTGCCGCTCTTTCCGATCTTCCAGCGGACGACGAAATGGCGGCAGACGCCCGATTGGGTCGGACGCTATGCCCGGCTGATGGGGCACATCGCCGACAGCGAACCATCACGCGGCAGCACGGGCGTGTTCGAGTCGGGGTATGCGCCCTACGAACGAATGCCGGCTCAACCGCACTATCTGCCCACTATCGCCTTTGTCGATGGCACCCTTGAACGCTCACAACACGAGATCGACTCGGTAATCGCACGAGCACGAGGCTGACCCGACCGCAGCAAACCAAGAAATCATTGGCAATCGTAGGGGTGCAGCCTGCTGCGCCCTATATGCACCAACTTAAGCCTCGATTCTTTGACCCAACCCCCAACCCCTCCCCGAATTCGGGGAGGGGCGCAGGCAGACTCGTGTTTGCGCCTTCCCCCGAATTCGGGGGAAG
>JACSRG010000441.1 GCA_014879865.1 Anaerolinea sp. | reverse complement strand
GCCACATTTGCGAACGGCAATCGCGGCGGTCAACGAGGAATTTGCCTACGCAGGCGATCCGGTCAAGGCAGGGGATCGAGTAGCGTTCTTCCCACCTGTGAGCGGTGGCAGTGGGGCAGCGGACGAGGACGGCTACCCTGAGATCATCCGCTTGGCGGATACTCCGTTCAGCACCGATGAGCTCGTTGCGGCGATCACTACGCGGGGGACGGGCGCAGTCTGCGTGTTCAGCGGCATGGTGCGCGGCAGCACCGAGCAGGAAAATGGTCAGCGCGAGACCGAGCGGCTGGAATATGAAGCCTACGCGCCGATGGCGGAAGCGAAAATGCGGCAGGTTGCTGCCGAAATCCGCCACAAGTACCCGTTAGTGCAGGGGATCGCCATTATTCAGCGCGTGGGGCGGCTGGAAGTCGGGCAGAATACCATCCTGATCGCGTGCGCGTCCGGTCACCGCGACGAAGGCTGCTTCGAGGCGGCGCGCTACGGGATCGACCGCTTGAAAGAGATCGTCCCGGTGTGGAAGAAAGAATTTCGCCCGGACGGATCGGCTTGGGTTGAAGGGCATTATACACCGCATCAAGGCGACTAGCTGACCTAGAAAACGTCTATGCGCTGTGGTACAAAATCAAGGTCATTATTACGAAAGTGGGGGTGTTATGTCCCGGCGAGTGGTAGTAACAGGCATGGGTGTTGTCTCACCATTGGGACACACCGCCGAAGAAACATGGACGAAAATCAAAGCGGGCACGAGCGGCATTGCGCCGATTACGCGCTTTGACACCACAGGTTACAGCGTACGGATTGCCGCCGAAGTCAAGGACTGGGATCCGACGAAATACATGCAGGCGAAAGACGCGCGCCGCCGTGACCTGAATCAGCAGTTCACCGTCGCAGCAGCGCAGGAGGCGATCCAGTCCTCCGGGTTGGTCATCGACGACACCAACCGCGCGCGCGTCGGCGTCGTGATCGGGTCGGCGGTGGGCGGCGTGGGCAGCTACTACAAAGAATCGCAGATGCTCTACGAGACGAATGATTGGCGCAAGATCACGCCGTTCGGCATTCCGATGCTGATCGTCAACGGCGGGAGCAACATCGTCAGCATTGACATCGGCGCGATGGGACGTTCCTCGACCCCGATTTCGGCGTGCGCAACCGGTGCGGACTGTGTTGGTCATGCCTTTGACCTGATTCGCATGGGTCGGCTTGATGCGGCGTTGGCAGGTGGGGCAGAAGCGCCAATCATCCCCATTGGTATCGCGGCGTTTGACCGGATCGGCGCGTGTTCGCGGTTGAACGACGATCCGACGGGCGCATCACGTCCGTTCTCGAAGGATCGCACCGGATTGGTGTTCAGCGAGGGTGCGGGCGTGCTGGTTTTGGAAGAACTCGAAACTGCCAAGAAGCGCGGCGCGCCGATTCTCGCGGAGATCATCGGCTACGGCGCGACTTCGGACGCGTTCCACATCACCGCACCGCACCCGGATGGCATTGGCGCGAGCATGGCGATTCAGTCGGCGCTGGACGATGCGCAGCTCAACCCGCAAGATATCGACTACATCAATGCGCACGGCACGGCGACCGACCTCAACGACGTAATGGAGACGAAGGCGGTCAAGCGGGTGTTCGGCGATCACGCCTACTCCACGCCGATGAGTTCGACCAAGAGCATGACGGGTCACGGTATGGGCGCGACGGCGGCAACCGAGGCGGCATACGTGGTTCTGGCGCTGCGCGATCAGGTTGCGCCGCCGACGATCAACCTGACCGAACCTGATCCCGAATGCGATCTGGATTACGTGCCGAACGAGGCGCGTCCGCTGCATCTGCGTCATGTCATGAGCAATTCGTTTGGGTTTGGCGGACACAATGTCTCGCTGATTTTCAAGTCGTTCGAGGGTTAGTTTGCAAGCAAGTAAGGGTAATTCGCTCGACATAGACGTGTTTCAGAAGCAGATTGGGTTAGTGTTCAGCGATCAACCGCTGCTGCAGCAGGCGCTGACGCACCGGTCGTATGCTAATGAACACGAGGACGCCGATCTCATCGACAACGAGCGCCTCGAATTCCTCGGCGATGCTGTGCTGGATTTCATCTCTGCCGATCTGCTGTTCAAGCGGTTTCCGGCGGCGCTGGAAGGCGATTTGACGCGTTTACGCGCGGCGCTGGTACGGACGGAGTCGCTGGCGCAAATCGCGCGATTCTGCCGCATTGGCGAGGCGCTGCGCATGGGGCGCGGCGAAGATCAAAGCGGCGGACGTGAACGCGCCAATAACCTATGCGGTGCGTTCGAGGCAGTCATCGGCGCGCTCTATCTCGATCAAGGCTTGGAGGCGGTCAAGACGTTCGTGATTCCGCTGCTGCTGACGCGGTTGGAGGTTGTGATCGCCGATCAGCTCGACAAAGACCCGCGCAGCGTTTTGCAGGAGCGCAGCCAAGCCTTTTATGGCAAGACGCCGCAGTACCGCATGGTGTCGTCGTCGGGACCGGAACACGATAAGGCATTTACGTTTGAAGTCTTGATCGGCGATGAGGTAGCAGGGCGGGGCGTGGGGCGCAGCAAACAGGCGGCTTCCCACGCTGCTGCTTATGACGCGCTTCGACGGATAAATGAGAACAACACGCCCTAGGGCGCAGCACGCCGCGCCCCTACACGTCCGTTTTAGAGAACCTACTTTTTAGCTTCCTGCCTGCCGGTTAAGCACGACCAGACTGACCGCTAACCGGTGATCCGAAGCCGCGCTGTCCATTACGCCCGCGCCGAGTGAGGGCAGGTTGCACATCCACAGATAATCAAACCGGGCGCGCGGTTGTCCGGCGCGGACAAAGGTTGCCGAGAGTTCGAGTGGCAAACCCGCAAACGGATCGCTGAAGCCTGCATTGCGCAACCCTTGTGCCAGCGGCGAGTCAGGCACATTGTGGAACGTGCCGCCGATCACAGCATAACCCAAGTTGATGTTGCACGCCTGCTGCACGTATGTGCCGAACAACTCATTAAGCTGGCGCTGCTGATCCTGCTGCTGATCGGCAAGCGCCTCTGCGCCGAGGTCG
Organism: Anaerolinea sp.; assembly: GCA_014879865.1. Taxonomy (GTDB): domain Bacteria; phylum Chloroflexota; class Anaerolineae; order Aggregatilineales; family Phototrophicaceae; genus Flexifilum. The sequence goes on along the minus strand of JACSRG010000441.1, from coordinate 20,346 downwards.
TACAGTGGACTGAGCCACGTATTGTAAAGCGTGATCACCGTGTTGGGGTTGGGCAGCACTTGAACGCGCTGTACTCCGGTCTGACTGCCCATGCTGGACAACAGCATCCCGTCGTCGAAGGCAATTTCCATGTTGGAGAGCACGGCAAGCCCCTGCAAACCCTCATTCGTCGGATAGAAGCGGCGATCCATCCCCAGACGACGTGCCAACCAGAGCGACTGATCCACGCCGAAGGAGGTGATCCGTCCTGCGTCCACCTGCTGGAGCAGCACGACATTCGCACCGCTCTGCTGGATAGTCCGGGCAACCGATTCAAGGTTTCGGTTGTAGAACTCATCATAGCCGCCGTGAATATTGTACGTGCCGATGCGCATCTCGTTGACGCCGCGCACACCGCTGATGACCGGCGGACGCGAAAGGATCGCCGCGCCGACGCCCGCCCCGATCACCACGAGCAGCAGAAGCAGTGACGACAGCGCGGACGCTTTGCCGCTCCACGCGATGCGCTTAGTCGTCTGCGTCATGGGTAGAACGGCGAGGAAGGTCGCCAGCAGCAGCAGACCTAAGCCGAAGCCCCGAAAACCACGCAGAAGCGGCGGAATCACGTCATTCAGGAAAGCCGCATCGCCGGCGAAATAGCGCACGAAGGCATATTCAAAGGTGAAGTTGTCGCCGACGACGAGCAGACCGAACAGCATCATGCCGAAGAGTATCCAGATTGCGCCGAAACTTCGTTCCCTGTCGGCGCGTGGGCGCGTCAGCCAGAACCATGTCAGGCTGATGAAGAACTGCGCGGCGACGAGGGCGCTCCCCGCAGCCACCCCGCGCAGACGCGTCCCTAGCACGAACAGGATGGCGACGATCAGCATCCACAACCAGCCGCGCACGTTGGCGTCGAACAGGCTGATGAAGGCGCGCGCCCGGTCACGAACGATAGGAATAATGGGCAGCAGCGTCGCCACGACCAGCGGCACGACCATCAACGAGTAGCTCGTGTCGGCGCGACCGGCGACGGCGTTCGGCAGCGTGAGCAGCGCCAGTTCGAGGTAAAGCAGTCCGCCCAAGCCTACCGCCCCCCAGAACGGGATCAGCCCGCGATTCTGAACGCTGTCGCTGCCCCGTTCGCTCTCGAAGATGAACGCGAGGATCGAGATCAGCACCAGCGCAGCAGACAGCACTATTTGCACGTTGAGGTAGTCCGGCGACAGCGATGGATCGAGCGTGTTGCCGAACGCCCGGAAAAGCTGATCGGCGGCGAAGCCCAAGATGAATAGGTAGGGCAGAGTCTCCATGCGCCAGCGCGCGATCAGTAGGATGTAGACGAGTCCGCCGCCGACGACCAGCGCCGCCGCTGCCAGCGGGGTCAAGACTGCCGTCGCCGTCATAAGGATGCGCCCGACAGCGACTAGAATGACCGCGACGACGATCAACGGGCGGATGCGCCCAAGAATGAGCGTGAGCAGGGGCAGCGCGAGCATGTAGATCAAGAAGGTGACTTCGCTGCTGACCAGCACCGGATCGGGGATAGGGGCAGTCGAGTCGATGGAGATGCCAGATAAGTTCAGCGCGGTCACGGCGGAAGCGCCTGCGATCCGGCTGTAGACCATGCTGATGAGGAAGCGAATCGACTGGATAAAGAACAATCCGACTAATCCAGCTTCGATAACCGCGACAATTTGCGTTCTTCTGAACATAAGCCTTCTTCGTTCGGGTAGCGCGACGCTGTAGAAAAGTGTACAAAAGGGGAAATATTTACGCCAATTTCGCAAAGGATTAACGATGGAAAAGGCGGATGTGCTGGTCATCGGCGGAACAGTCGTCACAATGAACCGCCGTTTTGAGATAATTGCCGATGGTGGGATCGCCGTTCGCGGTGAAAATATCGTCGGAGTCGGGACGCGCGAGGAGATTGTCACCCGGTTTGAAGCCGCCGAAGTGGTGGATTGCTCCGGGCAGATCATCCTACCGGGCTTGGTCAACGCCCACACGCATGTGCCCATGACGCTGCTGCGCGGCTTGGCAGACGATTTGCGGTTGGATGTGTGGCTGCTCGGCTACATGATGCCGACGGAGCGCGAGTTTGTCACGCCGGAATTCTGCCGCTTGGGGACATCGCTGGCGTGTGCCGAGATGATTCGCGGCGGAGTCACGGCTTTCGCCGATATGTATTATTTCGAGGCAGACATCGCGGCGGCGACGGCAGAAGCCGGGCTGCGCGGCGTGTTGGGGCAAACGGTCATGAAGTACCCTGCACCGGATGCACCCAGCTATGATGACAGTCTCGCCTACTGCCGAAAATTCATTGAAGAATGGCGCGGACATCCCTTAATCACGCCTGCGGTTGCGCCCCATGCGCCGTATTCGAACACGGATGAGACCATGCGCCGCTGCACCGAACTGGCGCTTGAATATGATGTGCCGCTGCTGACGCATCTCGCCGAAACCAAGCTGGAGGTCGATGACAGCGTCAACGAGTTTGGCATGACGGTCATCACCCGCATGGACGGTCTCAACTTGTTTGACGCGAAGGTGCTGGCGGCACACTGCGTCCACATCGACCAGAACGAAATGCACATCCTGCACGATCACAATGCGACGGTCGCTCACTGCCCGACCAGTAATTTGAAACTTGCCAGCGGCATTGCCCCGATTACGCAGATGTTGAAAAGCGACCTCACGGTCGGCATTGGCACGGATGGGACAGCCAGCAACAATGACCTCGATATGTTCGAGGAAGTTCGCTTGGCGGCGATCCTCGCCAAAACCGACGCAGGCGACCCGACGGCACTTCCGGCAAAGCAGGCGTTGTTGATGGCAACCCGGCAAGGCGCAGAAGCGCTGTTCTTGGGTGATATCACCGGGAGCATCGAGGTTGGCAAGCGCGCGGACGTGATCACGCTGGATGATCGCCCGCTGCACAACTCGCCACAGTTCGAGCATGATCCGAATGCGCTCTACTCGCGGATCGTGTACGCCAGCAAATCGACCGATGTGCGCCACGTCTGGTGCAATGGTCGCGCGCTGATGCGTGACCGGCAGCTTCTCACGATTGATGAACCGGCGGTGCTGCAAGCTGCCGGAGAACTGGCGCGACGGATCGATCACTTCCTGATCACCCGTGAACAGGACATCGTCAGCAAGCTGCTGGCAATCGGCGGCATCCGGCAGGCAGAAAGCTTCGAAGTGCAGGTCAAGGCGCAGTTGGACGATGAGACGGTGCTCGAACGGCTGTTAACGCATCCGGATGTCGAAATCTTGAAGGCGATTCGCTATCGCCAGTACGACACTTATTTCCTATTTGATGACCCGGCAAAGGGGCGAGTGCGCTATCGCGAAGATGATCGCATCGCGGAAGATGGGACAGTGGAATCGGTGCGGAGTCGTCTCACGTTTACCACGCCGGTCAAGGAACGCGAATTCCACTCGACGATCTTACTGTCGCATTCGCGCTTTATCGCCGACGCAAACCAATCGCTGCGCTTTTACCGCGAGTATTTCCGTCCGGTAAGCGAACGCGAACTGCACAAGGATCGGCGGCGCTGGCATCTGCTGTATCAGGGCGTGCTGTTCTATGTCAACGTGGATCGTGTCCTACAGCCGCAGCTCGATGGCTTGTTCGTGGAAATCAAGAGCCGGACGTGGTCGAAGTCGGATGCGGAGAACAAGGCGGATCGCATTCAAACCATGCTGAGCATTTTGGGACTTGATCAAAGTGACGTGGTGAGTTCAGATTATCTGGAAATGCACAACGTACACTAGGGAGTGCCATCGTGAAAAAACTGCTCGTCACAGGCTCCAGCGGTCTGATAGGATCGGAAGTGGTGACGTACTTTGACCGCCTCGGTTGGCAGGTTTACGGGGTGGACAACAATATGCGCGCGGATTTCTTTGGCGTTGGGGGTGACACCCGCTGGAATCAGCGGCGGTTGGAAGAGACTTGCGCAAACTTTACACATTACGAACTGGACATTCGGGATCGGGCAGGGGTACAAACCTGTTTGGAAGAACTGCGCCCCGACATGATCGTCCACACGGCAGCGCAGCCCAGCCATGATCTCGCCGCCAGTCGTCCGTTCGATGACTTCGACGTCAATGCCGTTGGGACACTCAACATGCTGGAAGCGGCACGCAAGACTGTAGCCGAGTCGCCGTTCGTTCATATGTCCACCAACAAAGTCTACGGCGATTCGCCGAACGAACTGCCGTTGGTCGAACTGGCAACCCGATGGGATTACGCCGACCCTGCCGATTACAACGGCATCCGGGAAACGCAGCGGATCGACCAGTCCAAGCACTCGCTGTTCGGGGCGTCGAAAGTTGCTGCGGACGTGATGGTGCAGGAATACGGGCGCTACTTCGGGATGAAGACGTGCGCGCTGCGTGGTGGCTGTCTGACCGGTCCGAATCATTCCGGCGTCGAACTGCACGGGTTCCTCAGCTACTTGATCAAGGTCAATGTGACCGGGGGCAAGTACCGCATCTATGGTTACAAGGGCAAGCAGGTACGCGATAACATTCATTCATACGATGTAGCGCGCTTTATCGAAGCCTTCTACAACAATCCGCGTTCGGGCGAGGTGTATAACCTCGGCGGCGGACGCGACAACTCGGTGTCGATTCTCGAAGCGTTCGACCGTGCCGCGCAGTTGAGCGGCAAGCCGATGAACTATGAGTACGTGGACAAAAACCGCGAAGGCGACCATATCTGCTACATCTCTGACCTTGCGAAAATGCGTGCTCATTACCCTGAATGGGACATCACCAAGTCGATTGACACGGTGTTTGAGGAAATCCACGCCGCGTGGATGAGCCGTGTCAGTGTGTAGTCAATAGCATTTCGCCGGGTACGAATGCCCTGTACCCGGCATTTCCTCTTCTTGCCAGAGACGTGCTATACTGACTTCATTGCATTGTGCATAACAGAGGGGTGTGAATGACGACCTTGATCACAGGAGGGGCTGGCTTTATTGGAAGCCGCCTCGCGCTGCGTTTGCTCGAACAGTCCGAGCCGATTGTCATCCTCGATAACTTCGACCCATTTTATGACCCGGCGATCAAACGTGAAAATATCGCGGCATTGGGCAGCAACGTCGTTACCATTGAGGGCAGCATCTGCGATGTGGATTTGGTCGAAGCGGTTTTCAAGCAGCATTCGATCAGGCGGGTTGCCCACTTAGCAGCGTTGGCGAACGTGCGTTATTCGGTTGAGCGCGGACGCCAATACGCGGACGTGAACGTCACCGGCACCGTGACCCTGCTCGACGCGGCACGACGCTATCAGATCGACTCATTCGTCATGGGGTCAACGTCGTCGGTTTATGGTCAAACTGCACGCGTTCCCTTTGTCGAGGATGATGCCGCCGCATTCCCACTTGCGCCGTATCCGGCAAGCAAGCGTTCCGCCGAGTTGTTCGGCTACAGTTATCACCAGTTGTTCGGGCTGAATGTCAGCGTGATGCGCTTCTTCAATGTGTATGGTCCGCACGGACGCCCGGACATGATGCCGATGAAGGTCATTCGCTCGATCCTCGCCGGGGAGACCATTCAACTTTTTGCTGAGGGGCAGCTTCAGCGCGATTGGACGTACATCGACGACATCGTGAGCGGGCTGGTACTGGCGCTGGATAAGCCAATGGGCTATGAGGTCTTCAACTTGGGCTGCGGCGCGCCGATCACGCTCAAAGCCTTCATCGACATCTACGAGCAGTTGATCGGTAAGCCAGCGGTGACGGTCAATGTGCCTCAGCCGCGCTCTGATCCCACCATCACCTATTGCGACAACTCGAAGGTACGGCGTTTGCTCGGCTTTGATCCGAAGGTCGATATTGAGACCGGGCTGACCAAGACGTGGGAATGGTACTGCTCCCGCTACGATGTACCCTCAATCCGTTAGCACGCAGGATACGATCAGCGGCAGGTAGTCGATCCGCACAAGTGCGGGTATCACCGGATTACGCGGCGATCTGGTCGTATTGACGCGCCTGATCGCGCAAGCTGATTGCACCCAACTTCGACGATGCTGCGATTCACCACTGCCGGGCGGCAACCAGCAAAAAGCCAACTTACCCGGCGTATCGCCATAACACACAGCCACCCACCAGAATAGCTGATCGTTCTACCGTTTCAACCTAGGCACACTGCCCCTGCGCGCCGGCGATACCTGTGAGCCTGTTGGTGTAAAGGTTGGCGGCGTGGGGGTAGCCGATGGGACGGTGGTGGGTGTCTCTGTTGGTGGCACAGGCGTATCCGATGGAACAAGAGTCGGGGTGTTTGTCGGCGGGATCGGCGTATCAACCGGGGTAAACGTCGGCGCAGGAGTAGCTGTTGGGGGTTCAGGTGTAGCTACCGGCGTGTTGGTGGGCGACGGTTCGTCGGGTGTGACAGTCGGCGTGAAGGTGAGCGATGGCGTTTCGGTGGGCTCAACGGGCAGATCGGATGGCGTAAGCGACGGCGTTTCGGTCGGCTCAATGGGTGTGTCGGATGGCGTGGGCGACGGTTCGTCGGGCGTGACAGTCGGGGTGAGTGTGAGCGACGGCGTTTCAGTGGGCTCAACGGGTGTGTCGGATGGCATCACGGTAGGCTCATCGGTTGTATCAGTCGGGGTGAGCGTGAGCGACGGCGTTTCGGTGGGCTCATCCGTTGTATCAGTTGGGGTGAGCGTGAGCGACGGCGTTTCGGTCGGCTCGACAGGAGTATCAGATGGCGTGACAGTTGGGGTGAGCGTGGGCGATGGCGTGTCGGATGGCATTACAGTGGGCTCATCCGTTGTATCAGTTGGGGAAAGTGCGAGCGACGGCGTTTCGGTGGGCTCGGGTGGTGTGGCGGATGGAGTTTCTGGTGTTTGAGTCCGCGTCCGCGATGTGGTCTCCGTCGGCGTGACTGACGCCGTCGGCGTCGATGTGGCAGTGAGGGGCGTAGACGTAGGCGATGCAGACGCAGATGGAGTCGCTGTCGGCGTGGATGTACGCGGCACCGGACTGTTCGAAGGTGTGAACGCTTGGGTTGGCGTAGATGTTGCGGATGATGTCGGACGCGCTGCTGTTGGCGACAGCGTCGGAGATGGTTCTTCAGGGGTGTCAGTAGGCGTCTTCGTTTGGGTCGGCACGGTCTCTGTATTCGTGGCGCTGAACGTAATGGTCGGTGAGTGTGTCCTGCTGGGGGTTGGCGTGAACGTAGGGGTGTTGGAGCGGGTTGAGCTTGGCGGCGCTTCGATAGTGTCATCAGAGGATAGTGTTGCCACGCCAATGACAACTTGCGGTCCGGTGCTGTTGGTTGCGATAGGTGGGTTCACCAGTGCAAGGGAGGGCGTGGGAAACATGGAGTGTATCGTCGCCCCGACCGTCGGCGTTACGCTCAGCCAGAGTGGATCGAGAATGCTCACCAGCGCGGTGAGCGTTGCATTTGCGTGGGTAGGGGCAACTGTGGGTGTTCCGAGGATGCGGCGCGGCAGTATGCCGGAATCTGTGTCGTCGTCGTTGTCCACCGGCTCATCAATCGGATGTGTGGCGACCAACGGTTCAACCGTGACACGCAATTCCTGCTCAACCGTCGGACGCGGAACATCCCAACGATCAATGCTGGTTCGCACCTCGTGGATGATCAGCACGAGCAAGAGTCCGGCTATTCCGAGTCGGAAGAGCTGAGATGCCCCGCGCATCATTGTGACTTATCCAGCGTCAACCGGAAGAAACACGCCATTCAGATGACCGTCCTACACGTCACTCACCTATTCCCCCAAGCACCGGTATGGTGGGGAATTACGATGTTCGGACTCTCATATGCCCATGCGCATTTTGAGAATCAGCCTAATGTGACGTTGAGGGAGAGTTTGTTAACAGGCAATTTGCTGTGCAGTGCCGCGAAGCTGATATGGTGGTTTGTTCAGTGCAACGACAGTATTAATTGTATTCGTTTCCGGTGCGGAGTCAACTTTACAGATGCACTACGGAATTTTAGGAGTCGCCAACAATCGATGTTAACGGTGTTTTAGGAGATTGTAAGCCGGACTTAATATATTTTAGCAAAACCTTAATGCCTCGATAGGTGCCGTATGGATTTCAGCCGACGTCTTACCTCGAATTCTTGGGTGCTCCCGGTTTGCGGAATTAGCGCTTTGCTGGCGACCGTGACTTTTGTGGCGGGGATCCTGCCGGAAACCTCTAGCTTCACGGGCATCACCAACCATTTCACCCTGAGCTACGAAATGAACGCCGCCGTTTGGTGGTCATCTTTGCTGTTCCTAATAGCGTCGCTTGCTGCGGTTGACCAAGCGGCTTCCAGTACGGGCAGCACACGCATCGCATGGGGAATGTTAGCCGGACTCTTTGCTTTCTGCTCGCTGGACGAACTAGGGTCATTGCACGAGCGAATCGGCAGGTTGGGATGGTCACCATACTTGCCATTTGCGATCATCGTCATGCTCATGCTCATGTATGTGTTTCGCACGCTTTTAGCCAACCGTGAAACTCGTTCATCAGCATGGATACTGCTGGTGGGATTTGCCTGTCTCGCGTTTTCTCCCCTGATGGAGTTCGTCGGCGATGAGTTTGTACTGTCTCCGCTGCTCCAAGTCATCCGATCCACGCTTGAGGAAGGTGCAGAGCTGACTGCCGCCATCTTGTTCCTGATCGCTCCCATCAGACTGCGCAAGTCACCGGTCAAACCCCATGCTCTTGACGCGCTGCTCCTGACAAACGGCGTTGTTCGTGCGCTGCCACTCCTTCTGGCTATTGGTGCCGCTGCACACGTCGTTGGGACAGTTTATGCCGCAAGTTTCACGACCAGCGGACGTTGGGGCGATCCCAGTGCTTGGTACCCATCCATGGCATTTGCAGCACTTGGCTTGTATGCAGTTCGTCAAGCATTGTCTACCACCGCGCCACAAAGCGCGCGCTATTACCTTGCGAACGCGGCAGCTTTCGTACTGGCATCTCCGGCAGCCATCTATCTTATGTCGCCGCGAACGAACGCATGGATTCCCTATGTGGCATTGGGAGCCTTGCTCCTGTTCCCGCTTGTCGCTCAGGTCGTCTATGGGTTGGGCGTGCGCAGCAGACAGCTTTGGACGCGCGCGGTGCTTGCGCTCATTCTGTTTGCGAGCTATGGCAACGACCCTCTGCTATTCAAGCTGGATACCGGGATTGTCGTATTTGGCTTGTGTGCCATCTTTCTGTGGCTGCCGCCGGTCATAGCGACCCATGCGCAGCCCGCCGCCCACCACGCGTAGCATCCCTGAAAGGATCAACATGAACCGCTGGATTGATGAGTCTTCACGCGTATGGATGATTTCTCCCCAACTAGGGCGGACCATCTTTTACCTGTGCCCACTGCTTTCTCTACTGCTGTTAGGGACTTACTTCATCGATGAACGCATCGTCGCTCAACTTGGGCGCGAAGACAGCGTTGTCGAGTGGGTAACGTTCATCTGCTTTCTAGCAGGCGGAATTGCGGCGGGATTATGTGCAAGGTTTTTCTTCCGCTCGAAGCAGCGCCTTTATGGAGTTGTGTTCCTGATGGTTTGCCTGATGGCGATCTTTATCGCGGGCGAGGAGATCTCTTGGGGACAGCGCATATTCGGATGGCAAACTCCCGAGGCGCTTGCCGAACTAAATCGACAGGGGGAGACCAATCTTCATAATACGCCGTTCTCTCCCTTCGAGTATGCTCCACACTTAGCGAGCGCCTATGGAATGCTGGCGTACGCACTGACGCGGCTCATCCCGTTTCTGCGCAAGTTCGCGGGCAAGGTCGAATTTCTGATCCCGCCGTTCTTTCTTGCTTCCGTCTTTCTCGTGCCTTGTGTGTGGTTATTCGCGCGAGCAACCAACATTGTTCAATTCACCATATTTACCAGTCGCTATAATGAATGGGGTGAACTGTATCTTTCTGCCGGGTTCTTGTTTTTCATCGTACTAGTCAGGCGACGCCTGATCCAGCCTGCGCATCCGAAATCAATACCAGAAACGCAGCTGAGTGTCGCACTGAAATCCAGTTGAAGGGCAGAAGTCGGTTAAGCGGGATCGACACCGGGCGGATTGTTCAGGCGGAAGCCATGCCCGCGCACCGTGATGATGTACTGCCATTCCGGGTCGATTTCGGCAAGCCGATCCCGTAGACGGCGCACGAGCGCGTCGATTGCCTGTTCGCTGACTCCGTCGCCGATGACATCGGGCCAGACCGTCTCCACGACCTTATCGCGCGTGCAGATTTTCTCGCCGCTGTTGAATAGGAGCTCAATCAGACGATATTGCGGCGGACTCAGCGGCGGGTCGATCTCGGTATTGTTGATGAACACACGGCGTGATTCCGGTTCGATGCGCAGACGACCACCGCTCAAATCGGCGGGGACGACGGATTGGCGGGGCGCAGTTGCGCCTGAACCGATGAATTGCAAGCGGATTGCCAGCGCCAACGAAATCTGATCGCCGTCGTAGAGCGGCTGCGTGCCTTTCAACTGCACGCCGTTGACCCATGTCCCGTTGCGGCTGTCTAGGTCTTGGATAAAGTAAACATCGTTTTCCGGGTAGACACGGATATGATGTCGCGACACCTGTCGTTCCGGCAGAACAATATCACAGTCCTCACCCCGTCCGATGATCATGCTGTTGTCACCCAACATCCACTGCGTGTCTGCCATTTTGTCCGTGTGAATAATCAGCATCGGTCGATCCAGACTCGATTCAGACATCCTAGTGACTCCTCAAGGTTCTGCCGTACCTACCCAAACTGAGTTAATTATACTGCGTATTTCATTGAGGTGCGATGGGTATCGCAACGGTATCTGAGGTCACCAAACCCGTCCACAAGCCCTGATCGTTGTAGATCGGCGTGGCGACGATGCCGGGGGTAGGGACGACCTGTCCGCGCACATTGTTGCGATAGTAGGCGCGCACCTGCGCTGAACCACCTGTCAGCGACGGATCGATGAGCACATTGCCGTTCGGAAACTCAACCGTATGGACGCAGCGCTGGCGCGGACCGAGCAAGCGAATGTTATCTTCCGGGATCGTGGTGCTGTCCTGTCGTCCGAGACCGGCGGTGAGCGAGGTCTGCGGGGTGAAGATCAAGCCTAACCCGCTCGTGTTGTTGTCGCCTACGATCACTTCATTCGGGTCATAGACGATAGCAACCGTCCCTAACGATTCGTTGGTGAGGATAATCTGCACGGTGAAAATTCCGGCGGGGTCACGACTGATGGTCGAGGCGACCACGCGCACAGTCAGAGGATTTTCGGCAGACCGTCCGAGCAGCGACTGGTGATTAGCGCGATCATCCGCCGTGCGCAGCCACGCGCAAGGAATCCCTTCATACACGGATGGAAAGACCGCGGAAACGAAGCGCGGCAGGTTGTTGGGACCGGCGAAGACCAGCAGCAGCAGGAGCAGAATCGCGCCGACCAGAAAACTGTTATTTGACGAACGGCGAAAGATCCCCATTACGACTCCCGCAGCCAGCGCTCGATCTCAGCTTTGAGCGCATTCCTGTTCAGTGTTTCACTATTTTGCCACAAGATACCCTGATCGTGCCCGCGAAACCATGTGAGCTGACGGCGGATGAAGTCGTGGGTCGCGTTTTTCGTCAGCGTGATCACCTCGCTGAGAGGTATTCCATCCAGCAGATGCGCGGCGAGTTCGCGGTAGCCCAGTCCGCTCATCGACGGTAACATCCGGTTGTAACCTTGCTCAAGCAGACGACGGACTTCATCCACGAAACCAGCGGCAATCATCGCGTCCACGCGCCGATCCGCGCGTTCGTACAGACGTTCACGCTCCATCGTCAAGCCATACTGCCGGATGCGGTAGGGTGGGGGATGTTTCTGCCGCTGCGCGCTGAACGGCTTGCCGGTCGCTTGTGTGACTTCAAGCGCACGGATTACGCGGCGCACATTGCGTGGGTCGATGAAAGCTTGCACGTCGGGGTCTAATGCCAGCAAGCGCGCGAAGAGCTGTTCCCAACCGAATTCGGCGGCGAAGGCTTCCAGCTCGGCACGCAGGGCGGGGTTCGGCGATACTTCCGGCGGCGACCAACCCTCGATCACGGCGGTGATGTACTGCCCCGTGCCGCCGACGAGCAGCGGTAGTTTGCCACGCGCGTGAATGTCGTCGATGGCAGCGTAGGCGAGTTTTTGATAGTTCGCCAGTGAGAGGTCGCCATCCGGCGGAATCAGATCGATCAGGTGATGGGGTACGAGCGCGCGTTGTTCCGGGGTCGGTTTCGCCGTGCCTATATCCATCTCACGATAGATTTGCCGGCTGTCTGCACCGACGATCTCGCCGCCGAAGGCTTGCGCAGCGTCCAACGCGAGCTCGGTTTTGCCGGTAGCGGTCGCGCCCAAAATGACGATCAGCGGCTTACCAGTCAAGCGCGTTTTCCACGTGTTCGATGATCGGCGTACCGCTGCGCGGTATCGCAATGCCGACAGCATCAATGCGCCAGTCCGCGTTGCTCAGCCCCCGTTTGCTTAAGTACAGGTGCGCGAGCTTCGCCAGTGTTTGCTGCTTGCGTGTACCAATGGTCTCAAGCGCGGTCGAGGCGGTGGTGCTGTGCCGGGTGCGCACTTCGACGATGACGACGGTCGATCCATCGAGCGCGACAATGTCAAGCTCTCCAAGCGAACAGCGCCAATTCATATCGAGGATGGCGTAGCCCTTGCTTTTGAGGAACTCTACCGCCAGCGCTTCGCCAGCCTGTCCGAATTCGCGTTTCATCGCGACGCTTTCCCCACAAATCAAAAAAGGGCGCACACGCGTGCGCCCCAAAAGCATACCACAGACGTTACTGCCGGGGGAGGATTTTGCGGAATTTATACCCGTAGATGATCATTCCGCGCGCGCCTTCGGTGGTCAGCTTGCGTGTGACCATCTCAACGCGGTCGCCGATCTGCACGGAGTCGCTGTCGAGGTCGGTGATCTGCGCGGTGATCATGACGCCTTCGTCAAGTCTGACGAGCGCTAGCACATAGGGCGCTTGATCTTCATAGCCTTCGGGCGGGTCTTGAATAGTCGTGTAACTCACGACCTCACCCGTCCCGGCAAAAGTGAAGCGCTCGCCGAGATCAACCTGCTTCTTTCCGGTTTCCATCGCAGCCTATTTTCCGACGGTTACCTTGACCGCTTTGGCGACCGCAGGCGCATCCTGATGCACGCGGACTTCCATCACGACCGGGCGATTTTGAAGGCTGACTTCACCGTTCTGATACCGGACGCCTTCCAAACGATAACGTTGTGAGTTCAGCCGCCAGTGACGTGAAATTTGCATGATCGTTAACTCCCTACCACTTTGGTTTCGTGCATTCTTGCACAAGCTGCCGTCATGATACGTTGAGACGCCTATCAAAACCTATCAAAGCACCGTTGATAGGCTCTCTAAACGCTTAAGATGTGCGTGATAGCCGTGCTTGCCAGCCCGCCAAGACTCTGAATCATGGCGATTCGAGCATTGGCGACCTGATTAGCACCGGCGGCACCACGAAGCTGAAGCACTGCCTCGACCGCTTGATAGATGCCGGTTGCGCCCACCGGATTACCTCGACTCTTCAGCCCACCAAACGTGCTGATCGGCAGCGCTCCCGTCAAGCCGATTTGACCGTCTTTCGCCAGACGCCAGCCTTCGCCGGGAGTGGCAAATCCTGCCGCTTCGAGTGTCAGCGCGCTCACGATAGTGAATGCGTCGTGGAGTTCGAACAGATCGATGTCGCCGTTCGCAACACCAGCTTGCTGATAGGCTTTGGCGACAGATGACGCCACCGCGCGTAGATGGAGCAAATTCGAGCGCTCGTGAAGGGTCATGGTATCGGTCGCCGCCGCGCTGGCGATGATTTCGACCGGAGTCGGTACGAGGTCGGCAGCGCGTTCAGCGGTGGTCAAGATCACAGCCGCCGCGCCGTCGGCGTCCGGCGCGCTGTCGAACAGGTTTATCGGGTCGGAGACCATTGGCGCTCTGGCGAAGGCACCCGGCTTGATCTGGTTACGATACATCGCTTTGGCGTTCTTGCCGCCGTTGGCATGGGCATTGATGCTGAAATTCTCGAAGGCGCTCAAGTCCACACCGTACTCGTGCATGTAGCGGCGCATGAGCAGCGCGGCTAGGGCGGGGAGGGTCGCGCCGTGAACCGCCTCGAAGTCGGCGTCAAGGCTGACGTTGCGCGCCCGTACATGCGCTGTGCTGACCGTATCACTCGATTTTTCGACCCCGATGACCAGCGCCGTTTCGACCGCGCCCGATGCCACCGCCAGATAGCCGGTGCGGAGCGCCGCGCCGCCGGAAGCGTCGCCAGCTTCGCAGGTGAATGCTTCGATCCCGCCCAAGCCTGCGTAATCTGCCACCAGCGCGCCGATCTGCGATTGGCTGCTGAACGATGCACCGTAGGCATTGCCGACATAGAGTGCATCGACGGTCTTGACTTGCGCGTCATCCAGTGCCGCTTGAACGGCGTCCGCGGCGAGCATACGGATGCTCGCGTCCCAATGTTCTCCAACGGGCGTTTGACCGATCCCGACAATAGCAACTTTTCGCATGTTAGTCCCTCAGCAAGCCGCGATAACGGCAGTATGTGGCGTAGTCAACGACGGTGCGGCGGCTGATATAGTCCCGCGTCTTGGGGGCACGGTCACGCACCTCGTTGATCCGGTCGGTCACGAGGATGTCAAAGGCATCCGAACCCGCGCCGCTCCCGTAGCTGATCATCAGGATACGTTCGCCGGGTTGGGCAACGTCGAGGATCGCCGTCAAGCCCAACATGCACGAGCCGGAATACACATTCCCGATTTCGCCCGCCAGCAAGCCGACCTTCATCTGCTCGTCTTTGAAGCCGACCATTTGCCCTGACCGCATCGGGAACTTGACGTTCGGCTGATGGAAGACGGCATAGTTGTAATCGGCGGCAGTCGTCCCCATCATCTCCATGAGGCGACTGGCGGCAGTCGTCGTGTGGTTGAAGTAGGCAGGTTCGCCGGTGAAGCGTTCGCCGTGACTGGGGTAGCTTTCGTCGGCACGCCGCCAGAAATCCGGTGTATCGGTGACGAAGCTGTAGCTGCCCAGATAGACTGCGCACGCTTCTTCTGCCGCGCCGATGATGAACGCTGCACCGCCGGAGGCTGCCGTATACTCCAACGCGTCGCCGGGGCGCGACTGTGCCGTATCCATGCCGATGCTCAAGGTGTACGCGCCCATGCCGCTGCCCACCAGACCAATAGACGCTTGCACCGCTTCTGTCCCGGCTTTACAGGCGAATTCCCAGTCGGCGGCTTGGATGTTGGGCGATGCGCCGATGCTCTCGGCGACAATGGTGCTCGTCGGTTTGACGGCGTAGGGATGGCTTTCGCTGCCGATCCACACCGCGCGCAGCGCCTGCGGATCGATCCCCGAACGGGCAAGCGCGTTGCGCGCTGCCTCAATCGACATGGTGGTCACATCTTCATCGGGACCGGCGACCGCTTTCTCGGTGACCGGGCTGCCGCCAAGTCCGCCCGTCCAAACGCGGGCAACTTCGCTGCCGGGGAGGCGGTAGCGCGGCACATACGCGCCATAGCCGACGATCCCGACCGGCTTGTTGGAGCGCATCAGGTGCGACTGATCGCGCAGAGGACTATTCCCATTCAAGTTGAAAGTCATAGAGCATTCCTTTGCTGACCAAGGGGGCTGTTCGCCTCACCCTAAGTATGGTTCTGTAACTCGTTGATGATGGCACGGGCACGTTCGGGACGGATGTTTTTCTCGTCGATCATCTGCTGCACAACACGGGCGACCCATTCCGGCGGCGACCCTGCTGCGACGGCGATCTGACGGGCATGCATTTCCATGTGACCGCGTTGAATACCTTCGGTGGCGAGCGCCCGCATTGCCGCGAAGTTCTGCGCTAAGCCGACGGAGACGACGATCTCGGCAAGCTGGCGCGCGGACTGAATGCGCATGATTTTGAGCGCAAGCTGCGCGGTTGGATGCACGCGCGTCGCCCCGCCAACGATCCCGACCGCCAGCGGCATTTCAATTTCGCCACGCAGATTACCGTCGGCATCCTGCCACCAGCGCGTCAAGCTCGAATATTGACCATTGCGGGCGGCATAGGCGTGCGCGCCTGCCTCGACCGCGCGCCAGTCGTTTCCGGTGGCGATGATGACCGCATCCACCCCATTCATGATGCCTTTGTTGTGGGTGGCGGCGCGGTAGGGATCGACCTCGGCGAAGACGCCTGCCTCGACAACCGCGCGGACAACCTCATCGCCGCTCATAGCTTCGGTCGCCAGCTCAGCGGCGGGGATCATGCCGGAAGCACGCGCTTTACGGCGATCCGTCAGATTGCTGAGGATCCGCAAGACAACGCGCCCTCCGGTGATTTCGGTAATGCGCGGGGCGATATGTTCGACGGCGGTGTTGATGGCGTTCGCGCCCATCGCGTCGCGCGTGTCGTAGAGCAGGTGGACGATCAACATGCCGCCGACGGAAGTTTTCGGCATGGGGCGCACTTCGATGTCTTTTGCGCCGCCGCCGCTCTTGACGATGCTCCCGCCGATGCGGTTGATTTCGGCAAGCAGGTTGGCTTTTTCCGCCATGACCTTGCCCGCCGCAACGTAAACGTCGTCAAGGTCGAGGACTTGAAGCTGCCCGATCATGATCGGCTCATCGCTCGACGTCGTGAAACCGCCGCCTGCCCGAAATAGGCGCGCCGCATTACTTACGGCGGCGACGACCGAAGGTTCTTCGATCACCATCGGGATCAAGATGTCTTGATCGTTGATGAGGAAGTTTGTGGCAATGCCAAGCGGCAGCGCATAGACCCCGACCGCGTTTTCGATCATGTGGTCGGCTTGCGCGGCGCTCAGCCCGCCGATTCCCAGCAGCGCCGACTGCTCCGCCGGGGAGAGGTCACCCCATTGAGCGACGATTGCGGCGCGTTCGGCAAGGAGTCGTTTATAGAATCCGGGTAAACGAGAGGTATGTTCGACTGTCATGTGGGGGAGTCTAGCAGATGGGAGCTTTCAAAAGCTATCAAAGTGAAAAACGGAACAATCACGGAACTATCGCAGTAAGGGAAACAAAAAACCCGCCGAGTTCGGCGGGCTTTTCGTGGGCTAGTCCGGCAGAATCCGCGTATCCAAGAAATAATCGAGCCATACAAGGATCAGCAAGCCGATGGGGAATGCCGTCCAGAAGAAGTATTGAATGCCGTATTTCTGGATGCTGATGGGATTACCACCATGCGGACCCATCCAAGGAAGAACGAGCGTCACGAACAGGGCAGCCAACAGGAAACCGAGTCCCATCGACACGACCCAGACGATCAGACGACGAACAGTCAACGACGACATCTTATACTCCCGTATGCCTTTTCACTGGATGAATTGTCCGTAATTGTAGCCTGATTGTGCGGTTTGGCGCAAGTAGTTAACTTGAGAAAGCGAAGGTTAACGCTTCCAAATCGTAATGGTTGTTATATTGGCTGAAGTTCGTTAAACTAAGAAGAAAATTCATCACTTGAGATCGAACATCCTGCCGCCAAGTGCGGTGTTGTCATCCGTGAAGTCTGAAGGAAATGAAGGGGACCGTACGTGGCTGACCTATTTGATAAAGCATACAACGATAACCGGGCAAAAGAAGCGATGGATCTGGGGGTTTACCCCTATTTCCGCGCTCTGAGTGACACCGAAGGCGCGGTGGCGCGCTTTGAGGGCAGGGAAGTCGTGATGATCGGCTCGAACAACTACCTCGGGCTGACGACCGACCCGCGCGTTCGTGAGGCGGCGACGGAAGCGATCCAACGGTACGGTACGAGTGTCACCGGATCGCGTTTTCTCAACGGAACGCTCGAACTGCACTTGGAACTGGATCGGCGCTTGGCAAAATTCGTCGGTAAGGAAGCGGCACTGACTTTCTCGACGGGCTACCAGACCAACGTCGGTACGATCACCGCACTGGTACAAAAGGGCGACTACGTCATCATCGACAAGGATGATCACGCCAGTATCGTGGACGGCTGCATGATGTGCCGGGGCGAAATGAAGCGCTTCCGTCACAGCGACATCAGCAGCCTCGAAGATGTGTTGAGCAAGCTCCCCGCAGACGCCGGGAAACTGGTCGTCGTGGATGGTGTGTACAGCATGGGCGGCGACATCGCCCCGCTGCCGCAGATCGTGGAAATCTGCAAGCGCTACGGCGCACGAATCATGGTCGATGACGCGCACGGCATCGGCGTCACGGGGAATGGACGCGGAACGGCGGCGCACTTCGGTCTGACCGATCAGGTTGACCTGATTATGGGAACGTTCAGCAAGAGCTTCGCTTCCATCGGCGGGTTTATTGCCGGGGATGCGCGCGTGGTTCACTACATTCAGCATCATGCCCGTTCGCTGATCTTCTCGGCGGCGCTCACGGCAGGGCAGGCGGCAGCGGCGCTCAAGGCGCTGGACATTATGGAAACCGAACCGGAACACGTCGAATCGCTGTGGGATAATGCGGAATACATGCGCAAAGGGCTGCACAAGCTCGGCTATAACACGGGCAAGAGCAACACCCCGATCATCCCGATCATCATTGGCGAGGATTTCCGCACGGTGATTGCATGGCACGCGCTGATCGACGAGGGTGTGTACACCAACCCTGTGCTCCCACCCGGCGTGCCGACTGGCAGCAGCTTGCTGCGTACGAGCTACATGGCGACGCACAAGAAGGAACATCTGGATCGGGCGCTGCACGGCTTTGAAGTCGTCGGCGAACGGCTCGATCTTGTGACGCTCAACAACGAGTTGGAAGGGGCGGCGACGGGCTGATCCCGGCGCGGTTGTTGGACAGAAATGCAGCGGGGCTGATCATCATGATCCGCCCCGTTTTGATTCTGCAAGTGCGCTACGACTTTGTCTGCTCGGATGCGCGTTCGCGCCGCAGCGACAGCGCACGGTGGAGCGGGTCAAGCAGCATATAGGCGACCGGGACGACGATCAGCGTAAGCAGCGTGCTGCTGAACAAGCCGCCAATCACAACCGTACCCAGTTCAGATGCGATGATTGCTCCCTCGGACAAGCCGACCGCCAGCGGAATGAGCGCGCCGATGGTCGCAACTGCCGTCATCAAGATCGGGCGGAGGCGGCGTTCGCCTGCTTCGAGCAGGGCGGCGTGCAGTTCCATGTGCCGTTCGCGGCGGTTGCTCTGCACGCGGTCGATCAGCACGACTGCGTTCGTCACCACAATGCCGATCAGCATCAGTAAGCCGATCATCGCCGAGATGCCGAGCACGCGGTTGGTCAACGTGAGCAGGATCGCCGCGCCGACCGGGGCAACGATGATGCTGAGGATGATGTCAATCCAGTGGACGAACGAACCGAAGGTCACGAACAGGATGATCACGACGAGGACAATGGCGATCCCCATTGCGATGCCCAGACTGGCGAAGCCTTCAGTTTGCTGCCGCGACTCAAAGCCTTCGCTCACCGTGATTCGCCCGCTGTAGCCGTTGGCGTCGAGGTATTGCTGAATCGCCTGCTTGGCGGTATTGGTCACCCCGATAGTGTTGCTCGTCTCTAGCTCGCCCGTGAAGCGCGCGGCGGACTGCTGATCCACGCGGATGAACGTGGTTGCGCTTGCTTCGGCGTCAGCCTCCTCGGTGAGATTGCTGCTGGCATTCGCCAACCCCTCGACCTCGTTCAACGCGGCGACGATGGCTTGATTGACGGCGAGGAGATCGGCTTGTTCGCCCGTCAGGACGAGCGAGAAGCCGCCGAAGCCCTGTTCGCTGAGCGATGCCGCCGAAACGGTCACGTTGTCCTCGCCGAAGATTTCTTCGGCGGCGGTACGAATCTCGCCCGTCAGGGTATCGAGTTCTGACTGGTCTTCCACGCCGATAGTCACCGCGACGACGTTTTCGCTAACACCACTCGAAGCGAGGAACAGCGACTCAAGACCGCCACCGCCGCCGATACGTGTCGAAACGGTCGGCAGCACGTCTTCGCCGTAAGTTTCGGCAAGGAACTGCTCAAGCTGGAGCACGACGGCATTCGTGTCCGCCATTTTTGTGCCGGGGGGCAGTGTCGCGGAAACGGTGATCTGCGGTTCGCCAAACGATGGCAGGAAGGCGAGCGGACGCGTCGCGAACAGGATCAAGCCGAACACGAGGCTGACAGCAGCGACGATCAGCACGAGACCGCGATTCGTGCCGCTCTTCAGCGACCAGCGCAGCGCGGGGACATACGTGCGTTCGAGGAAGGATTCGCTTTCTTCCGCGATTTCGTTCTTGTCGAGCAGCAGGTAGGCGAAGACCGGCACGACGCTGATCGCCACGATGAACGATGACATCAGCGAATAGGTCACTGCCAGACCGAACGGCAGGAAGAACTCGCCGATCAAACCGCCCGTCAG
>JACSRG010000620.1 GCA_014879865.1 Anaerolinea sp. | reverse complement strand
CTGTTGACCGAGGCGATGTGACTCCCCGCGAGGCTGACGAATGCCTGCCGGATTTCATAGCCGCTCGTTTTTTCCGCCTTATGCACCGACGCCGAAATCGCTGCGGTCAACTGACCGATGTCGTTGACCACGCCTTTCTTCATCCCCCGGCTCGGTTCGATGCCGACGCCGACAATGAAAATGTCATCCGCGCGCACTTCTCCGACGATGGTGCAAATTTTCGTCGTCCCTACGTCGACGCCGACTACCAGATCACTCATACGTGTTACCGCTCTGCCAGCACAGAGATAAATGGTCGATGCGTGTTGACAAGGTTAATCTCATTCGGCACGATGCCCTGTGCCGCGTTATCCGCCACAATAGCATTGTAGATCAAAATCTTCTGCTGCATATCCAACCCGACGCCGAACCACACTTCCCACCCGCGCGGATCATTGTAGCCCAAGCCTTTATCCGGGTGGTAGCGGAACGCCGCGACGGTCGGCACAAGGTCATGCAGTTGGATCGCGCTCTGCACGACCACCGGGTCGATCTCGCCGATCAACTCGCCTTCGACCAGCGGATCAGTCTGGATGCGCAGCAAGTTCGGGCGATCTTCCCGCTGCCGCATCACCCGCCCGTTCACGTCGATCCACGAGGCGACGCCCGCCTGTTCCCACACCAGCGCCGGTTCGCGTTCTTCAATCGTGATCTGGATCATGTTCGGGGGAAAGCCCACGCTGACCGTCGCGTTCGCAATCGTCGGCGACGCCACCAGATCGGCGCGGATCACCGCCGGGTCTACCCAGAACAGATGCAAACCGTCCACATGCAGCAATTCGTAGACCTCGTTCGCCGTCATCGTCTCCAACCCGCCGACCGCCACGCTGCTCACATAGAACGCATCCGCCGTGAAGAAGAATCCGAGCAGCGCCAACATGACCACGATGACCAGCCCGCTGAACAGCCGCCACGAAACGAAAACTTGCCCGCGCTTTTGCACCTGTGGGCGATCCGGGCTGCCGAATTCGGGACTGCGCCAGATAGCGGGATCGCGGCTTTGGCGACGATTGGAGCGGAATCGAGACGTCATATACTCACCTTGTAGACCAAGCCTCGATCATACCATGACTTGCCCGCCGCGCGCATCCGCTTCGTGAGCCCCTACACGCGCTATCGAGCCCACCGTGCCATCAGAATTCCCCTAGAATCTCGATCTCGGTCTCCAGTTCGACACCCGTCGCCCGTGCGACCTGTTCGCGCACATGCTGGATCAAGGCGTAGTAGTCGCCCGCAGTCGCCGCCCCGGTGTTGATGAAGAAATTCGCGTGGATCGGGGAGACTTGCGCGCCGCCGATGCTGTATCCCTTCAGCCCGACCGACTCGATCAGCCGACCGGCGTAGTCTCCCGGCGGATTCTTGAAGATGCTGCCTAAACTCGCCCCCGGCGGCTGCGTCCGCTTGCGGTAGGCGACGAACTCGTCAATTTTCGCGCTGATCGCGTTCGGGTCGCCGCGCTGAAGATCGAGTGTCGCCATCAGCACAAGAAAACGGCGATCCGTCCGCGCTTTGAGCGCCGAAGTACGGTAAGCGAAGCCGAGAGCGGCTTTGCTCAAGACCTGTACGCCCTTCTCGGCATCGCAGATCGTCACCGTGTGGACGTTAGACGCCATATCGCCGCCATGCGCGCCCGCATTGTTGACCACTGCCCCGCCGATTGTGCCCGGTACGCTTGCCGCCCACTCGAAGCCCGCGAGTCCCTGTGCGGCGCATTTGCGCGCCAGCACGGTCAGCGCGTAGCCGGACGTGACGACAACTTGAGACTCTTTGAACGCCGCTTCACTCACCTTGTTGATGACGATCAAGCCGCGCCAGCCCGTATCGCTGACCAGAACATTCGCGCCGCCGCCCAACACGCGCACAGGGGTGTTTTGCGCCCATGCCGCTTGCAGCACGTCGCTCAGTTCGCGCGCCGACTCGCGGGCGATGTAGACATAATCCGCCGCGCCGCCGAGCCGCGCCGCCGTGTACTTGGCTAAAGGCTCATCGCGCAGCAGCCGATCTGCATGAGGGAAGTTGGTCATGTCCATAAGAAAATAGTTAACCACAGAGAACACAGAGAACACAGAGGAGAGTGAAGAGGAAACGCGCCCTAGAACAGGTTACGTCGAAAGCGCGGAGAAAATCTGCGTTCAACTCTCCGTGCTCTCTGTGTTCTCTGTGGTTCAATCGTTTTACTGTAGTTACTGCATCGCCTTTCGGTACAAATACGCCTCGCCGATTTTGGGCGCGTCGCCCGCGCTCATGATCACGATCACGGCGGGCGCTTCAACCTCTGCGAGCAGCAGGTCTGCCGCCGCGTCGAGGTTCGGCACAGAGCGCGCGTCCGCGTGACTCATCTCGCTGACCAGCCGTTCCGCCGTGACGCCTTCGACCGGTTGTTCGCGCGCCGCGTAAATCGGCGTGACCAGCACATGATCCGCATCCGCGAACGCCGCCGCGTACTCGCGCCACAGCGCCCGCGTCCGGCTGAAGGTGTGTGGCTGCCACACCGCCCACACCGCTTGACCGGGAAAGCGTCCCCGCGCCGCCTCCAACGTGGCGCGGATCGCCGTCGGGTGATGCGCGTAATCGTCGATTACGGTTACACTGCCAATTTCGCCGCGCACATCGAAACGCCGCCCCGTACCGGCAAACGATTCCAGCGCCCGCGCCGCCTCATCAAAGCCGACGCCCGCCAGCATGACCGCGTTCAGCGCGCCAAGCGCATTGAGCACATTATGCCGACCGGGGATCGCCAGTTGCACCGTGCCGAGCCGCGTCTGACTGTCCATGACGCCGAAGCGATAGCCGGTTGTCCCGCGCTCGATCTCAACCGCGCGCAGCCGTGCTGCCGGGGAGTCGATGCCGTAGTACGCCTTCTCCACATCGCTGATCGTTTCGCCCAAGCGCAGCGCGCCGGGGTCATCCGCGCAGGCGATCATCGTCCCGCGCACCAATCCGGCGAAATGGCTGAACGAGCGGAACAGATCGCCTTCGGTCGGGAAGAAATCCGGGTGATCCCATTCGACATTCGTCACGATGGCGATGTCCGGGCGCAAACCGTGAAACATGTTGGCGTATTCGTCCGCTTCGATCACAAACCAACCGCTTTTGCCCGCCGCGCCGTTGACGCCCGTCGTGCTGAGCGTCCCGCCGATGATGTAGCTTGGATCACGTCCGGTCGTGATGAGCATGTGCGTGACCATCGCGGTGGTAGTCGTCTTGCCGTGCGTCCCGGCGACGGCGATCACCTGCTTGTCCGCCATGATCGACGCGATGATGTCCGCCCGCTGGTAGACGGGGACGCCTGCCGCCCGTGCTGCCGCCACTTCGACATGATCGGCGCTGGCAGCCGCCGTGATGATCAGCGCGTCCGCTCCGGCGATGTGCCCCGCCTCATGCCCGATGTGGATCATCGCGCCGTCACGCGCCAGCGCCGCCGTGTAGACGCTCTCCGCCCGATCCGAGCCGGAGACGGTATAACCCTGCGCCAATAAAATGCGGGCAATGGCGCTCAACCCGACGCCGCCAATGCCCACAAAGTGAATGTGTCCGTTTTTTGGAAGCGAAGCCATAAAAACCTACTTGCCACAGACCAAACCCCCTCCCCAACCCTCCCCCGAATTCAGGGGAGGGAGCAAGCAGACTCGCAGTCCGCAGATTGTCGGCACAAAGCGGGTTTTTCACTCAGTCCTCAGTCCTCAATCCTCAGTCCGGCTCTTACTCGCCACCCTGCTGCTTGAGCTGTTCCTCGCCGGACGCATCCTGCCGACCAACAACCTGCTGCCGCCGGAGACGTTCGAGTCACAGCGCTTCACGGTGAGCCAACTGCTGGCGCTGAATGAGGGGCAAACTCCGCCGGGGCGCGTGTTGAGCATCAGCGACGGGCTGTTTGATCCCGGCGACCGTGCCGCGCTCGAAGCCCGCTGGTTTGACCTGTCGCCGGACGCGCTGCAAAACGCCTTCGTGACGGTCAAGCAGCGCGAACTGCTCGCGCCGAATCTGCCGCTGTTGTACGGCATCCCGACCATCGACGGTTTCGACGGCGGGCTGCTGCCGACCGCCTATTACACGGCGTTCACGTCGCTGCTGCTGCCCGATGGCGAACTGCGCACCCTCGACGGGCGACTGCGCGAAGGCATGGCGTCGCCGGAGTGTCGCGGCGCGTGCGTCCCCGATCAACGCTGGCTGAGCTTGACGAATACGCGCTGGCTGCTGCTGGATAAAGTCTATGATGTCGTGCATGACGGGGTATTCTACGATACGGGAATTCCCGGAGGCGGAACGCTGTATCCCAACGTCAACGACTTCGAGGCGACCGAAATCCGCGTGCTGTACCACTGCGCCGATTCCCCCTGTGACACGACTTACGTCAGTCCGCGCGGACCCGATTTCGCCCCCGCCGACGTGCTGGCAACGCTGGAAGGCGGACAGATCATCGGACGCCTCGTGCTGGACGCGCCGAGCGTGCTGGAAAATGTCAGCGTCGGCAATAACTACGCCTTCACCGTCGATGCGGTGACGCTGGTCGATGCGCGGACAGGTGATTTCCAGCAGTTAGCGCCGGATGGCTGGCGGCGCGTGCTGTCGAGCGATGTCAAGCTGTACGAGAATTTATGGGTGTCTCCGCGTGCGTTCATGGTCTACGATGCGGTCTGGACGCCGGACACCGACGAAGGCACAGAAACGGCGCTCGATCTCATGCGTGATCCGGCGTTCGACTCGCGCAGAGAGATTACGCTGGCGGGCGCAGGGACGAACATGGAAACGTCCCTTTACGACGTTTTCTATAGCGAGCGATCCGTCGATTTCCACAGATACACGGCGGAGCGCGTGGTGATCGTCGTGGAGACGGAACTGGATGGCTATCTGTTCCTGTCTGACGCTTACTACCCCGGCTGGCGTGCGACGCTCGACGGCGCAAGCGTCCCCATCTACCGCGCCGACGTGATGTTCCGCGCCGTGTTCGTCCCGGCAGGGACGCACGAGGTGGTGTTTACGTACAGTCCGTATTAGACCCCATCCCTCGCAGGGCTAGGTTTTCATTCTTGCTTTCGAACCGAAACCCCTCCCCGAATGCCAAGCTTCGCTTGGACGGGAGGGGCGCAAGCAGACTCGTGTTTGCGCCTTCCCCCGAA
>JACSRG010000365.1 GCA_014879865.1 Anaerolinea sp. | reverse complement strand
CCGATTGGTCGTGGTCAGCGTGAATTGATTATTGGCGACCGGCAGACGGGCAAGACCGCGATTGCGATTGATACGATCATCAATCAAAAGGGCAAAGACCTGTACTGCATCTACGTCGCCATCGGCAAGCGGCGTGGTGAAGTTGCGCGTCTGGTCGCGCTCTTGGAAGAATACGGCGCGATGGAATACACGACGGTCGTCGTGGCGACTGCATCGGAAGCGGCAGCGCTGCAATACATCTCCCCGTATTCGGGCTGCGCTATCGGCGAATGGTTCATGGAAAACGGCAAGGACTCGTTGATCGTCTACGACGACCTGTCCAAGCACGCATGGGCGTATCGTCAGGTATCGCTGCTGATGCGCCGTCCGCCGGGACGTGAAGCGTATCCGGGTGACGTGTTCTACCTGCACAGTCGCTTGCTCGAACGCGCCGCGCAGTTGAGCGATGCGCGCGGCGGTGGTTCGCTGACGGCGCTGCCGATCATCGAAACGCTGCTCGGCGACGTGTCGGCGTATGTGCCGACGAACGTCATTTCGATCACCGACGGGCAAATCTTCCTTGAGACCGAATTGTTCAACGCCGGTCAGCGCCCCGCGATCAACGTCGGTATCAGCGTTAGCCGCGTGGGTGGTGACGCGCAGACGAAAGCCATGAAGCGCGTCGCAGGTGGTCTGCGTCTCGACCTCGCACAATTCCGTTCGCTGGCGGCATTCGCCCAGTTCGGCTCTGACCTCGACAAGGCAACACAGCGCCAACTGGATCGCGGTCTGCGCTTGACCGAACTGCTCAAGCAGCCGCAGTATCAACCGCTCTCGCTGACCGATCAGGTGGCAAGCCTGTTCGCCGGTACGCGCGGTTTGATCGACAGTATCCCGGTGGATCGCGTCAAGGAATGGCAAGCCGCGTGGCTGCGCACCTATCACAGCCAGTATGCCGACATCGCCGACCATGTCGAAGCGAACAAAACGCTGCCGGAAGATATGGAGAAACGCCTGCGGAGCGCCATCGAGCAGTTTACTGCCAACTGGAGCTAACCGATGGCAACAGCACGCGAAGTAAAGAAACGTATTCGCAGCGTGAAGAACATCGGGCAGATCACCCGCGCATTGGAAGCGGTTTCCGCTTCCCGCGTGCGTAAAGCGCAGGCGCGTGTGCTCGCAAGCCGCGCTTTCGCCGAAAAAGCGTGGGAAATTCTGCTCAACGTCCAGAACTCGATGGCTGGAACGTCGCTGCACCCGCTGCTGACCGCGCGCGCCGAAGTCAAGAATGCGATGGTGATCCTCGTCACCTCAGATCGCGGGCTGGCTGGTGCGTTCAACACGAACATTCTCCGTGTAGCGCGGCGCTTCGAGGAACGCATGGGTAAGCCCGTGCGCATCGTGACGGTCGGGCGCAAGGGACGCGACTCGATGGTGCGTCTGCGCGCCGACGTCATCGCAGAGTTCCCGAATCCTGCCGAGGCGACGCTGGCGAGCATCTCGCCGATTGTTCGCTTGGCGACGGATGAATTCCTGAATGGCACGGTGGACGAAGTGTTCATCGCCTACACCGACTTCGTGAATCTGCTCACCCAGCGCCCGCGTGTGACTCGGTTGCTGCCGCTCTCGCCGTATGAGACGGAAGATCAGGTAGTGGCGGAGTTCGTCAAGAACGCGCCGCAGGTCACGACGGGTGGGGCGGATTACGAGTACGAGCCAAGCGCAAACGCCATTCTGGACGAGATTGTGCCGCGTTTCACGCTGCTTCAGCTCTACCAAGCGATCCTCGAAAGCCAAGCCAGCGAACATTCGGCGCGTATGGTCGCCATGCGCAACGCTTCGGATAACGCGTCCGGCTTGGTCGAAGACTTGACACTGGTCTACAACAAGGCGCGCCAGTCGGGGATCACGAGCGAAATTCTGGATATTGTGGGCGGCGCAGAGGCGCTGCAAAGCTCAATTGACAAACTGGCAGGTGATGTCGAAGCGGCACTTTCGGCACAAGAGCGCGGCACGCGCGCTGTGATGCAGGTCTAAGGAGTGATAGATGGCTGAACTACAGGGTAAAATTTCGCAGATTCTCGGCGCGGTAGTCGATGTCGAATTCCCCGGCACGCAACTGCCGGACATTTACGACGCTCTGCGCGTGCCGCGGGAAGGTCAGGAAGACCTGATTCTTGAAGTGCAGATGCACTTGGGCAACCGTGCCGTTCGCACGGTCGCGATGGACACGACCGACGGCTTGAAGCGTGGCGTTCCCGCTTACGCGACCGGTTCGCCGATCACCGTGCCGGTAGGACCGGAATCACTGGGGCGCGTGTTCAATGTGCTCGGTCGCCCGATTGACCTCGGCGAACCGATCCCCTCGGATACGCCGCGCCGCCCGATCCACGCGACTGCGCCGGAGTTTGAGGAACAGACCACCAGCATTCAGGTCTTCGAAACCGGCATGAAGGTGATCGACCTGATTGCGCCGATGACCAAGGGCGGCAAGACGGGTATTTTCGGCGGCGCGGGCGTTGGCAAGACGGTCACGATCCAAGAGCTCATCAACTCGATTGCGACGCAGCACGCCGGTCTGTCGGTGTTCGCCGGTGTGGGTGAGCGTACCCGTGAAGGTACGGCGCTCTACTACGAAATGGAAGAAGCGGGTGTGCTCGACAAGCTGGCGATGGTTTTCGGTCAGATGAACGAGCCGCCGGGCGTGCGTCTGCGTGTAGCGCTGTCGGGTCTCGCGATGGCGGAACACTTCCGCGACGAAGGGCGTGACGTGCTGCTGTTCATCGACAATATCTTCCGTTACTCGCTGGCGGGTGCAGAAGTATCGGCGCTGCTCGGTCGTATGCCTTCGGCGGTGGGTTATCAGCCGACGCTGGCGGACGAAATGGGACAGTTGCAGGAACGCATCACCTCGACGCAGACCGGATCGATCACCTCGATGCAAGCGGTCTACGTGCCTGCCGACGACTACTCCGACCCCGCGCCGGTGGCGGTGTTCACGCACCTCGACGGCACGATTGCGCTCGAACGCTCGATTGCGGCGCGTGCGATCTTCCCGGCGGTCGATCCGCTGGCAAGTACAAGCAAGATTCTCGATCCGCTGGTGGTGGGTGAAGAACACTACCGCACGGCGCGCGAAGTGCAGCAAGTGCTCCAGCGCTATAAGGACTTGCAGGACATCATCGCCATTCTCGGTATCGACGAACTGTCGGACGACGACAAGCTGCTGGTCGCCCGCGCCCGTAAGATCGAGTTGTTCCTCAGCCAACCGATGAAGGTGGCGGAGCAGTTCACGGGTCGCGAAGGCAAGTACGTCAAGATCAAGGACACTATTCGCGGCTTCCGCATGATCCTCGACGGCGAGCTCGATCACATCTCGGAACAGAACTTCTACATGGCGGGTCCTATCGAAGACGTGTTGGCTCGGCACGAAGAATCGCTGCGGCAGGAGTAATCCTATGCCAATCGCGGTCGAAGTAGTCACACAGGAAAAGATCGTCTTTTCCGAACCCGAAGCCGATATGGTGGTCATCCCGGCGGTGGAGGGCGAGATGGGCGTACTGCCCCGGCACGCGCCCGTCCTGACGACACTCGGGTACGGCGAGCTGATCATCCGCAAGGGGCGCGCGGAAGAACGCTTTGCTATTTTCGGCGGTGTGGTCGATGTGCGCCCGGACAAGGTCGTCGTGTTGGCGGATCTCGCCGAGTCGTCGTATGAAATCGACGAAGCGGCGATGGAAGCAGCCCGCGCCAGCGCCGCGAAGATGCTCCAAGAGGGTGTCCCGCCGGAACAGAACCGTGAAGCGCTGCTATCGCTGCGCCGCGCGGAACTCGCGCTCAAGATTCAGCGCAAGGTACAGGGACGCGGATCGTCGGTGCTGCGCATCGTGGACGACTCCGGCGCGGAAGAGTAATTTCCTCCGCAGGTCAATCGTATGACGCCCGGTTGGACATTCCTACCGGGCGTTTTGTTTGCATCTGTTATAATACGGCAGAAACGCGGCACTCTGACATGTAAGGTGCAGGTATGGGATTGTTCGACAAACGTTTAGGCGTAGATTTAGGCACGATCAACACGCTGATCTCCGAGAATGATCAGATTGTCCTCCAAGAACCGACACTCGTCGCCATGACCGTCGAAGATCAGATGGTGGTCGAAATCGGGCAGCCCGCGCGCGAAATGCTCGGCAAAGTCGATGACGAGGATATTCAGGTGGTGCGTCCGCTCCAGAATGGGGTGGTTGCTGACTACGACGTGACCGTCGCTATGCTGCGCCACTTCTTCAACAAGATCGCCGGACGCGTTCGCCTGTTCAAGCCGACGATCATGATCACCGTGCCGTTCGGCGCGAACAGTGTCGAAAAACGCGCCGTGCATGACGTGGCAATGGATGCAGGCGCACGCGATGCCATTCTCATCCCCGAACCGCTGGCGGCGGCAATTGGGGCAGGGCTGCCCGTCGGGACGCCCGCCGGGGATATGGTCGTCAACGTCGGCGGCGGAATCACCGAGGCGGCGGTCATGACGATGAACAATATCGTCCGCGCCGAAAGCGGGCGCGTCGGCGGTTTGAAGATGGACGAAGCGATCATCAGCTATATCCGGCGCAAATACAATTTGACTATCGGTCAGCCATCCGCCGAATCGGTCAAGATACAAGTCGGGGCAGCCGTCATGATGCCGGAAGATTTGACGATGGATGTGCAGGGACGCGACAACGTGAGCGGACTGCCGCGCACGATCACCGTGAGCACGGGCGAAATCGTGGAAGCGATTGACGAGCCGCTCCGAGAGGTCGCCGGGGTAGTCAAGGCGGTGTTGGGGAACACGCTCCCCGAACTGGCAGCCGATATCATCGACCGGGGGATCGTGCTGACCGGAGGGGGCGCGATGCTGCGCGGACTCGACCAGTACTTGACGCGCGAAACCGGCGTGCCGGTGTATCGCGCGGACAACGCCATGATCTCCGTGTCCATTGGGGCAGGGCGGGCGCTGAATGACCCGGCAATTCTGCGCCGGATCACTCAGAGCGTGTGGGGATAGTTGCCTATTCGAGGTAGTAGGTCATGCGCTGCAAGTGAATCACCGGGTCGATGTACTGGACATGCACGTTGTCCGGCACGTTCAGGTTGATCGGCGCATAGTTCAAAATGGCGCGCACCCCGGCACCGATGAGCGTGTCGGCGACCGATTGAGCAGATTCGGCGGGCACGGCGATCATGGCGATCTTGATCCCGCGCTCGACGATCACCGCTGCCATACTTTCCAATGGTTGAATGACGAATTCACCCAGATGCTTGTTGATCTTCTCCGGTGAGCTGTCGAAGACACAGGCAATGTGAAACCCGCGATTGGAAAAACCCCGGTAGCGCGCAACCGCGCTGCCCAAGTCACCTGCGCCGATGAGGGCGACTTCCCAATCGCGTTCGACGTTGAGCACCTGCCGAAGCTGATCCTTCAGGTACGTGATTCGGTAGCCAGTCCCCTGTTTCCCGAATCCGCCAAAATGCGACAAATCCTTGCGAATCTGCGCAGAGCTGATCCCCAAGCGCTTGCCAAGTTCGTGCGACGAAGTGACTTCCTGTCCTTCATGGGACAGGCGTTCAAGCGCACGCAGATAGACCGGCAGGCGGCTGATCACGATGTCGGGAATACTGGACGGCATAATGAACGACTCTCCTAACAGCCAGCTAGGATTGTGAAAGCTGTGACAACTTCATATGTTACCATTATGCTCACGTACACGCCAGCACAGTTTTAACATCTCGACAATAAACTTCTCATAATTTTAGGTAGAATCAGATTGAGATTTGTAGAGGGGCTTAACGTTAGCAACCCATGTCAGTTAGAAGATCCGTCGTCCTCCTCGTTCTGATCACCGCCGCGCTCCCGATCATCGCATTTGGACTGCGGGCGAATCAGGATGAGGCGGCGCAAGCCAATGCTCCGCAGTATCAAACATCCATCGTGACGCGTGGGGTGGTGGAAGAAGTAGTCGCCGCGATTGGCACTGTACAAGCTGATCAAACCGCCGACTTGAGTTTCGTCGTCCCCGGACGTATCACGGACATTCCGGTCAGTGTGGGGCAAACGGTTGCCGCCGGGGAAGAATTGATACGGCAGGTCGATGATCTGTATCGCATCTCCTATGAGCAAGCACAGTTGGCACTTGAGATCGCCGAAGCGCAGCAAGCGGATGTGCTTGATGGCGCGGACGAAGGCGAAATCACAATCGCTCAAGCCAACATCGACGCGGCGCTCGGCGCTGTGAGCGCCATTCAGAACGCTGTCTCCTCCGCCGACGTTCAAACGGCGCAGTTGTCTTATCAACAGGCGTTGGATGCGGTAACGGCGGCACAGGAGGCGCGTTCGACCGCGCCGGGCGGGCAGGATCAAGCGTATTACGATCTGTTGGATGCCCGGGTTGGTGAGGCGAGTTTCAACGCGGAAATCGCGCGGCTGAACGTCGAACGGCTGCAAACGGGCAGTCCGGGGGCGGTCAACGCTGCATACGCCCGCGTGGAACAGGCACGTGCCGAGCTGGATCGTCTCCTCGCGGGACCGACGCAGGTGGAAATCGACCGGGCAGCGGCAGCCGTTGACCGCGCACGGATCGATCTTGACCAAGCGCAAGCAGCATGGGATCGCACCCGCTTGACCGCGCCGTTTGACGGGATCGTGACCGCTGTGAATGTTGAGGTCGGGACGTTAGTCGCGCCGGGAATCGCCGTCGTGCAGGTAACGGATATTTCACCCCTGCGTCTCACCGCACAGGTCGATGA
Organism: Anaerolinea sp.; assembly: GCA_014879865.1. GTDB lineage: Bacteria > Chloroflexota > Anaerolineae > Aggregatilineales > Phototrophicaceae > Flexifilum. The sequence goes on along the minus strand of JACSRG010000365.1, from coordinate 16,659 downwards.
AATTGACGTGCGGCAGGTGCGGGAAGGAATGGCTTCGCGCGTCGTGCTCGATGCGCTGCCCGATCTCGAACTGCCCGCCGTCGTCGAGAGCATCGCGCTGATCGCGACCAACGAGGGTGGGGTGATCAGTTATGATGTGTCCCTTCGCGTCGATAACCTCGATCCCCGCGTGCGTGTTGGGATGACCGCCGAAGCGACCATCGTGATCGAATCCCGTGCCGATGTGCTGAGCGTGCCAAACCAGTATATCCGGTTGGATCGAGCGCGTGGTCAAGCGTTTGTCAATGTGTTGACGGCGGATGGGACGCTGCAAGAAATCCCGGTGACGCTGGGGTTGCAAGGACAAGATGCCAGCGAGGTCATTGCTGGACTGCGCGCCGGAGACGTTGTTGCCATTGACCTCGCCGGAGACGACATTGGAATATTCGGGGGCTAGGCACAAACTGCCATGAGAAAACTTCTCAGTTATACCGTCATCGCGCTGGTGATCGCGGGAGTCTTGCTGGGCGCGCGTGAGTTTCGCCTCCAGAGCCGCGAAACCGAGACGGTCGAAATCCTCGATCAGATGGTGGTCGAACGCGGTGATCTGCGCGTGACGGTCAGCGCGACGGGGGCGGTACTGCCGCAGCGCCAAGTTCCCCTGTTGTTCGAAGCGCAGGGCGTGGTTGTGGAAATCAATGTCGCCGATGGCGATCAAGTGCGCGCGGGCGATGTGCTGGCGCGGTTGGATACGACCGAAGCTCAAGCGACGCTTGATGAAGCACTGGTGGCGCTTGAAGTGCAGCGGATCGCCTACGACTACCTGCTTAGCCCGCCGCGCCCAGAGGACATCGCCGTCGCACAGGCGGCGCTCGACAGCGCGCTGGCATCGATGAATGCGGCGGCGTCGAGCGGCGTGTCCGCACAGGACTCGCAGATCGCAGCCTTACAGGGTGAGATCGCGCGGAATCGACTGTGGCAGGCACAGCTTCAGCGCGACATTGCGGTCAATATGCCGGGCTACTCACCGGATATTCGCGGACTGCTGCCCGACGGGGGAGAGAACCTCCCACCGGAAGTGATCGAACAGGCGAACGCGGCGCTGGCGGGACTGCTCCCGTCTGCACCCGGCGTTGATCCAGCCAGCTTCGAGGCGGGGCTGGAACAGGCGCAGTACGGCATCGAGATCGCCGATTCCAACTACAACGCGACCTTAGGACGTTCCGGCGATACCGCAGGCTACTCCTCCGCGCAGGCGGCGGCAATTGCGGCGCAGGTGGCGCTGGATCGGCTGGTCAATGGCGCGAGTGAACGCGATCTCGAACTCGCGGAGATCGGGCTGCGGCAGGCGGAGCTGGCGGTCGAAACCGCGCAGTTGAATCTCGACCGCGCCACGCTGGTCGCGCCGTTCGACGGCGTGGTCGTGCAGAATCGCTTGGTCGTGGGGGAGCTTCCGCCGGCGCAGACGCCCGCGCTGCTGCTGCTTGACCTGAACGGCTTCTTTGTCGATATTGCCATCGACGAAACGGATGTCGTCGATCTTGCGCTCGACCAGCCCGTCGAACTGGATTTCGATGCGCTGCCGGATACGCTCCTGAGTGGGCGTGTAACGCGGATTAACCAGACACCAACCGTCGTCGGGCAGTTGGTCAGCTACCCGGTGCGCGTCGCGCTCGATTCAACCGATCAACCGGTGCGTGTCGGCATGACCGCCACCGCTACGGTGATCGTCAACGAGTTGAACGGCGTCTTGACGCTGCCGAATCGCTTCATCCGGTTGGATCGGCTGACGGGCAGTGCGTTTGTCAGCGTGCAAGCGGTGGATGGGACGTTCAGCGAGGTGCAGGTCGAACTGGGCTTGCGCAATGAACTGGAAAGCGAAATCGTCAGCGGATTGACCGAAGGCACGCGGGTTGTGCTGCTGCCGCGCGGAACTTTCGATCCCATTGGAGACTTCTAAGCAATGTTCAAGCGCCTTAGACGGCAGCCTTCCACACCGGCGGAAGAAGCAAAGAAGGCGGTGATCGACGTGCGCGGCATCACCAAGACTTACCTGATGGGCGACATCGAGGTGCAGGCGCTGCGCGGCGTCGATCTCCAAATCTACGCGGGCGAATTCGTGTCGATCATGGGGCCATCCGGCAGTGGCAAAAGCACGCTGATGAATATCCTCGGCGCGCTCGATCAACCAAGTTCGGGCGAGTATTACCTCGACGGCGTGAATGTCAGCCGCCTGAGTGAGAGTGAACTGGCGCGTGTGCGCAACAAGAAGATCGGCTTCGTCTTTCAGAGCTTCAATCTGCTCAAGCGAACGTCGGCGCTGCGACAGGTCGAACTGCCGCTGATGTACGCGGGCGTCAGCGGTCGGCAGAAGAAAGCGAAAGCTGCGCTTGAATCAGTCGGGTTGGGCGCGCGGATGGATCACCTACCGAGCGAACTTTCCGGCGGACAGCAGCAGCGGGTGGCGATTGCGCGAGCGCTCGTCAACGAACCGGCGATGATCTTGGCGGACGAGCCGACCGGCAACCTCGACTCGCGCTCCGGCACGGAAGTCATGCAGATTTTTCAGCGTTTGAACCGCGAGCAGGGGATTACGGTGGTGTTTGTGACGCACGATCCATGGATTGCGCGCCATACCAACCGCGTGATCATGCTGCGAGATGGCAACATCATCGCCGACCAAGCAGTCAAGAATCCATTGGTCGCGGGCGAGTCCGAGCGTCCTTCGCTGGCGGATGAGATGGAAGAAATCTTGCAGGATGCCTACTACGGCGGGAAAGAAGAGGAGTACAACTGAACCTCGCTGAAAGTGCCCGCATCGCCATCAACGGCTTGCTGACCAACCGCCTGCGCGCCATCTTGACCACCGTCGGCATTATTATCGGCGTCGGCGCAGTGATCGGCTTGGTCAGCTTGGGGCGGGGCGTCGAGAACTTCATCGCGGCGGAGTTTCAAGGCTTAGGCTCGAACGTGCTATTCGTCTTTTCGTCCGCGCCCGCCAACGGTACGCGCACGACGATCCAACCCCTGTCCACCATCGAGGCGGAAGACCTCGATAACCCCAGCGTCGCACCGAGCATCCGTCAGGTTGCGCAGGAGTTTCTCGTCCCGGCGATGGTCACCGCCGAATCGGTCAGCGTGCAGCTTGCTGTGAGCGGCGTAACGTCGAATTGGGATGATGTGCGCACATGGGCTCCGTCGCTTGGCTCGTTCATCAGCGCGGATGATGTGGCGGGGACGGCGCGGGTTGCCGTTCTGGGAACAACGGTGGTCGAGGCGATTTACGGCGACAAGGCATTCGATCCGGTTGGGCGGACGATTCGCATCAACCAGCGCGTGTTCACGGTGATCGGCGTGATGACGGAGCAGGGTGGAGGAATCGGCGCGCTCGGCGACCAGAACGAAGTGATTTTCATCCCGATCACGACGGCACAGACGCGGCTTGACCGGGCGCGCACCCGTGACGGCGGTTATCAGGTCGATGTGCTGCACATTCAAGCTGTCTCCGAAGAGCGCATGGATCAGGCGGTGCTGGAGATTGAAACGTATCTCGATCAAGCTCATGCCATCACTTTTCAGGGCGAACAGGATTACAGCATCATCAACCAAGCCGAACTGCTCGACTCGCTCGGCTCGATCACCGGGATACTAACGATCTTTCTCAGCCTGATCGCGGGGATTTCTCTGCTCGTCGGCGGAATCGGGATCATGAATATCATGCTCGTGTCGGTGACGGAGCGCACACGCGAAATCGGGCTGCGCAAAGCCGTCGGCGCACGCGGCAGCGATATTCTGCTGCAATTCTTGATCGAAAGCGTGATCCTGTCGGTGATCGGCGGGGCGGTTGGCATCGCGCTCGGTGCGGGGCTGGCGTTTCTCGGCGGACAACTCGTGCCTGACCTTCGCCTCACGATTACGCCCGATGCGGTACTGCTGGCGACGGCGGTCAGTACGTTCATCGGCGTGTTCTTCGGCTTATACCCTGCCAGCCGTGCCGCCCGAATGCGTCCGATTGACGCACTGCGCTTCGAGTGACCTATGATTAGCGAGAACTTCCGTATTGCGCTGCTCGGTTTGACCTCAAATAAGCTCCGGTCAGTGCTGACCATGCTCGGCATTACGATTGGCGTGGCGGCGGTGATCGTGCTGGTGTCGCTCGGACAGGCGGTCGAAACCTTCGTCCGCAATCAGTTCCTCGGTCTGGGGACGAATCTCATCCTGATTTCCCCGCGCGAAGCCAGTTTGACCGATATGCGCGACGGAGTCGCCGCATTGGTGATGACCATGCGCGACTATGACACGCTCCGCGATATTTCCCGCGTGCCGGACGCGATCAACGTCATGCCGCAGTTGAACTTCAGTCGTCCGGTGAACTTCGACGGGCGGCAGGCGAATGGGCGCATTCGCGGCGTCACCGAGGCATTTGTGCCGATGCGCAGCCGTGATGTCGTGGTTGGACGCTTCATCGACCGCGACGACGTGGAGACCGAAGCGCGCGTCGCCGTCGTCGGGCTGACGGTCGTGGAACGCCTCTTCCCCGATGCTTACCCCATCGGGCAGAACATCCGCATCAGCGGCATTTCGTTTCAGGTGATCGGCGTGATGGAGCGTGCCGGTGGCAGCGGATTCGGCGGGGATGAGAATGACCTGATCTGGATTCCGATTACCACCGCGCAGGCACGCTTGAACACCGGGCGCGACGCCAGCGGCGAACGCCGCGTGACGAATGTCATCGTGCAGGCGCGAGACGCCGAGAGTGTCGATCTGGTCGCGGCGCAGGCACGACAGGCGCTGCGCGAAGCCCGCAATATCAGCTTCCGCGATGAAGATACCTTCCAGATTTTCACTCAGACCGACCTGCTGGAGTCCGTCGGGCAGATCACCGGATTGCTGACGATCTTTTTGGGCATCATCGCCGGGATCTCGCTGCTCGTCGGCGGGATCGGCATTATGAATATCATGCTCGTCACCGTCACCGAACGCACGCGCGAGATCGGGCTGCGCAAAGCGGTCGGCGCGCAGCGGATCGACATTCAACTGCAATTCCTGACCGAGGCGACACTGCTGTCGCTGGTCGGCGGTGCGGTCGGCGTGGCGATTGCGTTTGCCGGGTCGCTGGCGGTGTCGGCGCTCTCTGCCGATCTGACCGTGACGATCCAGTGGTCAAGCGTGCTGCTGGCGACGCTGATCTCGATAGCGATTGGCGTGTTTTTCGGTATTTACCCCGCCAACCGCGCTGCCGCGCTCAACCCGATTGATGCGCTCCGCTATGAATGAAGAATCATTGATACTCGCGTCGTAAGCGAAGGTTTGCTACAATGTGAGTTAAGAAAAGTGATCATTCGTCAATACGTTAAGGGCGGCGGCATGTCGGTCAAACCAAACGGTAAAGAGCAAGCTCCAGACGCGCTGCTGAACAATGTCCATGATAGTATGCTGGATGGGTTGGGGCAGCTTTCCAACTATTTTGGCTTTAGTAAAGTCATCGGTCAGCTTTACGGCGCAATGCTGTTAAGTGATAAGCCGCTGTGTCTCGACGATATGGTCGAACGGCTGGACATCTCGAAAGCCAACGCCAGCATGAACATGCGCACGCTGGAAAATCTCGGCATGGCGCGGCAGGTGTGGGTGCGCGGCAGCAGCCGCCGGCGTAAGTTCTACGAGGCGGAAACCGACTTCTGGACGATCATCAGTAACATCCTCAAGGGACGTGAAATGCGCGACGTGGATCGCGCGCTCTCGGTGATGAATGACAACATCCAGCAGTTGCAGAGCGCGATGCCCGATATGGATGCGCCGGAGCGCGAGGTCGCGCAGGTCTATGTCGAACGGATCGCGCAGATGCAGGGACTCTTCCAGTTCGCGCAGTTGATGATCACCACGATTCTGGCGCGCGTAGGCGAGAGTGAGACCGCACAAGCCGACAAAGAAATGTCGGGTAACTTGCCCTTGTAGCGATCTCACCGCTTGACTATAATGCCGTATTCTTCGGGGGAATGGCGGAACTGGCAGACGCGCATGACTTAGGATCATGTCTCTCACGAGGTGAGGGTTCGAGTCCCTCTTTCCCCACAGAAGTTATGCCGGGCTGCGCACTGCGCGAATCAGCCCGGATGCCCCCGATTGTTCGATATAGTGTCCCGCTGGCACCACGAGAATTTCGTCTTCCGCCCACTCTCCCGCGATCAGCATTTTGAGCAGTCGATTATTCCCGGTCTTTCGCTCAAAGACCCAGTTTTCGAGTTCGGCTTTGTCGGCGGCGCGCTGCTCATACGGCGCAGAATGACCGACACCCGTGTCGATGAAAACGGCGCGCGTGTAATGCTGTGACCACTTGCGCATCTCTTCCATGAGTGCGTCGGCGGTTTCTTTGCCGAATTTGGCAACATAGGTCTCGTACTGGTCTTCTTGATCGGCAATTCCGGCGGCTCCTAACGCGACCGCTGCCCCCGGTTCCTGCCGTTCCATGTAATCGACGCTGTACCAGTACGTGCCGGGATGCTCCTCGAACTCTGCCATGTAGCGGTCATGCGATCCGAGATAGAGCGAAATGCAGTCATGCACACGGGGAATCACCAGCGGCGTATCGCGCGCGATCAACCCAACAGTCGAATTACCGCACATCCCGTAGGCGAGCAGAATCGCATCGTAGGTCGCGGGTGGAACGGCGTCGATCTGTTCCTGAAGCACGGCGCGTAAGCCCTTCGGGCGGTTGTGCAATCCCTGTTTGTAGAGTTGAATGGTGATGGTGTGTTCGGAGGCGGCAGCCAAGCTGTATGTCATCCGCGCCAGCGCCTCGCAGGTCAGCGCAAGAAATCGCTTCATCGTGTTCCCTCTTTAGCCTAACGAAGTTCCGGGATTGCCCAGTGATCGCCCATCGCGCGCCGACCCTTCGCCAGACCTTCGCCCTCGGTGACCTCACGCACTAAGTCGGGACGGGTGAGCACTTCCGGGTTGAGCGCGACGCCTAACCCCGCGCCCGTTGGCACATTGAGCGTTCCATGATCGACCTGCACCACAAAGTCGCTCAACAAAGTAAAGTATTCGCGGTAGAAGGCGCGCGTCGATTCGACGAAGAACAGGTTGGGAATGCTTGCGCCGATATGCATACACGCCGCGTGGCACAGCGGTCCGGCGACATTGTGCAGCACCACCGGCACGCCAAAGGCTTCTGCCATATTCGCGATCTTGCGCGTCTCGCTGATCCCGCCGTTCCAGACAGGATCGGTCATGACGATTTGCGACACCCCCTTGACCAGCCAGTCGCGGAGCTGCCAGCGCGTCATCAGTAGTTCTGAGCCGACAATCGGAACGCGGATGCTGTCGGCAAGCCGCTTGATTTCGTCGGGGTAGACCGCCGGGATGACATCTTCGAGAAACAGGATGTTGAACGGCTCAAGCGCCCGCGCGATTCGCTCCATGCTGACCCGATTCCAGCGGAAATGGCATTCAATCCCGATTTCCATGTCATCGCCGACAGCCTCGCGAATCTGGCGAATTGGCTCTAGCCCTTGCTCGACTTCGCGCTGGCTGATGTACTGTCCCTGCGAGGCTTCGCTGAAGCGGTCAAAGGGCCAAATCTTCATAGCGTGAATGCCATCGGCGATCAAGTCGCGCGCCAACGCACCAGCATCACCGCCAAGATGGGTTTGCCACGCCCGGTAGTCCTCATTGCGCCCGAAACCGATGCAGGTGTTGTAGGTGGGGATGTGTGTACGCACCCGACCGCCGAGTAAATCGTGCAGCGGCGCGTTGTAGTATTTGCCCATCAAGTCCCATAAGGCGACTTCTAGCGCGGACAACGCGCGTGTTTCCGCGCCAGCGTAGCCATGATACATGATGTTGTCCATGACGAAACGCCATACGCCTTCGATGTCGAGCGCTTCCTGACCGAGCACGAGTGGGGCAATCGTGCCGTGCAGCGCGCCTTTTGCGCCGGGGATTTTATCGACGGTTTCGCCCAAGCCGATCAACCCGGCGTCGGTGTGGACGCGCACGATCATCAGCCGGGGTACTGCTGCCCATTGCAGCGTTTCGATAGCAGTGATTTTCATGGCTAGATGACCTTTACAGTGTTGGTCAGGACTCCCGCTTCGCCAATGCTAACGTGAATCGTATCGCCCGCCGCGAGCGTGAAATCGCTTGGCGGAACAATGCCGGTTCCTGTCATCAGCAGAACGCCATCGGGGAATTCCATGTGCCGACCGAGCCACGCGACCAGCTCATCGGCGCGGCGGTGAATCTGATCGGTCGAAATGGCGGACTGGACGACCGGTGTCCCGGCGCGTTCGACCGTCAGCATGATCGTGACATCGGGCCAAGCGGTTAGGGGACGCAGCACGATCTGTGGTCCGAGCGCACACGATGCGGTGTAGATTTTCGCTTGCGGCAGGTAGAGCGGATTCGCGCCTTCGATGTCACGGCTGCTCATATCGTTGCCAACCGTGAACCCGACAATTTCCCCGGCTGGATTGACCACGAGCGTGAGTTCCGGTTCAGGGACGTTCCATGCGGAATCGCGCCGGATGCCCACTGCGCCTAAGTGCCCGATCACCCAATTACCGCGCGCCTTGAAGAACAGCTCCGGGCGTTCGGCGGCGTACACCCGCGCGTAGACATCACCGCCGTCGAGCGCTTCTTCCTGTCGAGCCTCACGACTGCGTGCGTAGGTCACGCCCGCTGCCCAGACATCTTGCTCGTCGAGCGGTGGCAGGAGATGGAACTGATCCGGCGCGGGGGGATTGAGCAGCGCCGCGAATGCGATTTGCCGCGACGCCTGCGACGCTTCCAGATCGGCGACTGCCGCCGCAGTACGCCCACTGCTCGCGCGCAGCCACGCGCCGATGCTGGCGAAATGGTCAGTTACATCGGAGACGACATCCCCGTCACGCCGCCCGACGCGCACGCCGAGGGCTGGATCCAAAAAACGAATGAGCGCTGTCATGCTAAACTCCAGACAATATGATGATCGGCGTTGCGCGCGGTCGTCAGCAGACCGCGCTTGGTCAGGCTGTCGAGATTGCCGCTCATCCCATAGGCGAATTCGCTGCTAGCAGCCGCAGCCCATGTGCCGAGCGAGGGACTGAGTTCGTCAATCGCTTGGCGCAGCGTGAACGGATGCTGACGGGCAAGCGCCAACAGGCGGCTTTCGACGTGCAGCACGTAATTCTTGCTCTCGCGGATGAATTCGCCGACTGCTGCTCCCCGCTGCAGCGTCCAATGGGCGGACGCCAGCAGGTCGATGTCCATACTCATAAGGCGTTCTTGCGTGCTGATGTACGTATCGACGTAGCAGTAGGTCGGCGGCATGGCGGGCGTCCAGTCGATGTTCGGAATGAACGTGCCCATCGACGCCTCGCCCGAAATGAGCGTACGGCTGCGCGGGTCATTGACCGCGAGGTGTCCCCATGTGTGCCCCGGCGTATGGACTGCCTGTACGTACCAGCCAGCACCCAAGCGGAAATACTCGCCGCCTTCCAGCGTCAGATCGACCGGGAGGCAGTCGAGGTCGGCGTAGATACCCGCTTTCCCGGCATCGCCATAGCCGATCCCGTGATCGCGCTCGAATTGGGAGTAGCGCCCGCGTACCAGCGCATCTGCCGAGTCGATCCATGGGCGGTCGAGGTTGTGACAGAGCAGGCGAGCGTTCGGCGCGGCGCGCTTCATCGGCGCGTTGCCGCCCTGATGATCGACATCGCTGTGTGTGATCAGAATGTACGTGAGACGCGCCGGATCAAAGCCGATCTGCGCCATGTAGGGCAGGATTTCCTGCGCGGGATTATGCGCGCAGCCCGTATCAATGAGCATGGATGCCGACTCGCCGACGAGCAGATAGACGAAAACCATCCGCTGTGCCCCGAACCGGCAGGTGATCTGATGAATTCCCGGTGCAACTTCCATGTGCGCCTCCTGCCTAGATGTCCAAGACCGATGCTTTCGAGTCGGGATAGTCGGCGGGCTTATCCTGCGGTTGTTCGCCTTTGACGCCCAAGCCTCCATCCACTTCGTAGTTTGCCCCGGTCACGAAACTCGCTTCATCCGAGGCAAGAAACACGAATACGCTGGCGACCTCGTCAATCGTGCCGACGCGCCCGATGGGGTGCATCTCGTCGTATGCCTTGCGCATCAGTTCCGGGTTCGACTGCGCGGCGACGAAATTGTGCAGCATGGGCGAGTCAATCGTCCCCGGCGACACGGCGTTGACCCGGATGCCGAGCCGCGCATAATCCGTAGACATCGCGCGGGCAAGGGCGGTTAGCCCGCCTTTGGTCATCGAGTACGCGGCGATCCCCGGCAAGCCGAGAATCGCGGTCACGCTTGCCATGTGGATGATACTGCCGGAACGCGCCGCAAGCATACCGGGAATCACGGCGCGGCTCATCAGAAAAGCGCCGCGCAGGTTGACGGCAACACAGCGATCAAAGTCTTCTGGACTGGTCTCGTGGATGCGCCCGCTCGGCATGACGGCGGCGTTGTTGACGAGCACGTTGACCGTCCCGAATGCGGCGGACAGGGTCTCCACCGCCGCTGTCACCTGCTCCTCGTTCGTGACATCACATTCCAGTGCCAGTGCCGCACCCCCCGCCGCGCGGATTTCGTCCACGACGGCGTCGCACATGGATTTGCGCCTATCGAGCACGCCGACTTTTGCGCCTTCAGCGGCGAAGCGCACGGCGATTCCGCGCCCGATTCCCCCGCCAGCCCCGGTAATAATTGCAACTTTGTCCTGCAAACGCCTCATACTTTTTCCCTCGACAAATCAATAGTTCAAACTAGGTCTGCCCCTTCGACGGCGGCGTCAACATGAGGTTCGCGATAAATCGATCTTGGAAGGCGGGGACAGTGGTCAGCTCGATGTAATTGACGCGCGCGACGAGGTCTGCGGCGATTTGCCTTTGCGCGTGGGACAGCAGCAGGTGACACGCGCCCATCCCGGCGGCGTTCCCCACCTGCGTGAAGCGTTCACGCGGAAGCGCTGGAAACATGCCGATCTTGACCGCCGACTCGACGTTGATGTAGCTGCCGAACGCGCCCGCAATCACAAACGACTCGATGGCGCTTGCCTCGACGCCTGCCGCTTCCAGCAGGAGATCGATGCCCGTGCGGATCGCTGACTTCGCCAGTTGAATCTCGTTTACATCCTGCCGTGTGACCGATACCGCTTTCGTGCCTGCCGCCGGGTCTGCCGGAGCGAGCACAAACGCCCGCTCGCTGATCAAAGGGTGTTCGGCGTTGAGCGAACCGCGCTCGTTGACCAGCCGGTGTTCCACCATGACGCTGACCGCGTCGAGAATGCCGGAGCCGCAGATACCTACCGGGGGCTTGTTCTCGATGGTTTTGAGCATCACCTTGCCGTCGAAGAGGTCAATGCGTTCGACTGCTCCCGGCGCGGCGCGCATACCATCTTTGATGTGCGCGCCCTCAAACGCGGGACCCGACGCACACGAGCAGCTCCAGCAGTGTCCCCCTGCCACCAGTGTGATCTCGGTATTCGTGCCGATGTCAAGCGCGAGGGTTGTCTGATCGGCGTCCGGTGCGCCCGTTGCCAGCAGCATGGCGACGTGATCCGCGCCGACATAACCGGCAATCAGCGGGGGAAGATACACATAGGCAGCGGGAGCGATGTTCAAGCCGATCTGCGCGGCGGGGAATGCCAGCGCCGCCGCCATGACCGGGACATAGGGCGCTTCGCCCAACTGCTGCACGGGCAATCCCACGACGAGATGGTGCATCGCGCTGTTGCCCACCAGCACTGCTTCGATCACCTGCTGTGGCTGCGCTCCCGCCTGATTACACAGGGTGGTTACGAGGTCGTTGAGCGTCGTGACCAGTCGGGCTTGCAGCACAGTCGCGCCGTCGGCATGTGTCGAGGCATAAGCAACCCGGCTGATCACGTCTTCGCCATAGGCGATTTGCGGGTTCATCGCTCCGGCTTTTGCCAGCGTGACGCCCGTATCCAAGTCGATCAGGTAAGCGGCAAGTCCGGTCGTGCCGATGTCTACCGCGAGTCCGAGGGCACGCTGCGCGCGCGGCAGCGCAGCGATCAACTCTCCATCACGAATTGCGATCCGCAGCGACCAGTCGTTGGTGCGCGCAGTCTGGGCAAATTGACGCATGAATGCCGGGGACGCCGGATAATCCGCGCCGAGATGATCGGCGAGTCGCTGCATGTCCGCGCGCAAATCCTCGGTCGATGGCGGCGCGAGATCGACATCGACGAGGCGGATCACGGGGTCGCGCTCAATCTCGGCGGCAGCGCCTTCGAGCTGCAAGCGCTGCGCGGACGAGAGCGACTCGGCTGGAATGTAGAGCTTGACATCTGAAAGTGGTTCGCACTGGCAGGCGAGCCGCCACCCCGCCGCGATCTCGGCGGCGGAGAGTTCTTCGCGTTCGTCGGCGCTGACCGGCGTGAGGTCGCCTTCGAGCTGCTGCACGCGGCATGTGCCGCACAGCCCCGCGCCCCCGCACACGCTGACCAATTCGACGCCGGAGCGCTGCGCGCCTTCGAGCAGGGTTGTCCCGCTTCTGACCTGTGCGCGCCGTCCAATGGGCTGCAAATCGAGCGTGTAGGCGGTCACAGCGCGTATCCCATCGAGGACTGCCATGTGAGTGGGTGAGTCACGATGCGGTCGTGAATCAGCGCCGCGCCACCCATGACGGCAGCGTTTGCCGTGTGTTTAGCGATTCGAAAACTGACCTGATCCCACATCCATGTGAGGGCGCGCCGTTCGATCTCCGCTCGAATGTGCGGCACGAGAATTGTGTGCGCAACGCTCAAGCTGCCGCCGAAGACGACATGTTCGGGATTCAGCGCGTTGATGAGACTCGCCAACCCAATGCCGAGCCAACGTCCCGTCTCCGCAAGGGCGGCATTGGCGACCTCGTCACCTGCTTCGGCGGCGTTGACGACATGGCGGATGGTCAATTGTTCTTTCCAGCGTGACAGCGGGGTACGTCCGCCGGCGAGGATCATCTCGCGCACACGCCGCAGCACCGCCGTCTCGGAAACCTGTGTCTCCCAGCAGCCGGAATTACCACAACGACAAGACAGCCCATCGGGGACAACGGTCATATGCCCGAATTCGCTGGCGAGTCCGGTTGCCCCGGTGAGGAGCTGACCTTTGATGACGATACCACCGCCGAGACCGACACCAGCGCTCACGTAGAGCAGCAGACGACTGTGCTGCCCCTCGCCGAAGTAGTTCTCGCCGAATGCCGCCATGTTCGCCTCGTTCGAGACGAGGATCGGGACATCGAAATGCGGCTGGAGCATGTCGCGCAGCGGGACATCACGCCATTGGAGGTTGGGCGCAAACAGCAGGTAGCCTCGTTCCATATCGACCAGTCCGGGCACGCCGACCGCAATGCCGAAAATCCGACGTCCGAAGCGGCGCGCCTGCTGATACACATCAGCCAGTAGGGCTGTGAAGTTTTTTAGGCATTCGTCTACACTGGTTTCGGGGTTGATGCTCTCGTAGCGCTGCGCGACGATGTCGAAGTTGAAGCCGATCACGATAACCGAGATGTAGCCGACGCCGATCTCGGCGCTGATGGTGTAGCCTGCTTCCGGGTTGAGCTGCAAGTTGATTGCGGGGCGTCCTGCCTCCGACTGCATCTCAGGAACGCCCATTTCGCGCACCAACCCGGCGGCGATCAAGTCGCGGATCATGCTCGACACGCTGGCTTTGTTCAAGCCGGTGAGCTCTGCCAGCACTGCGCGCGATTTTGGAGCGGATTGCCTGAGCGTTTCAAGTATCAATCGAAGGTTCATTTCTCGCATTACGGCATGGTCAATTAAGTTTCGGCTGGACATAAGGGGACACTTTGTTTATAACATATACAAATTGTCCTCAGTATAGCTGTTCGTGAAAACTGTCGCAACTAGGTCTGCACAGCGTAGTTGACAAAGTCCAGATTTGCGTTATTAATTATCGATGATGAGAAAAATATTAGCGTGATGGGCATTTTATGTCAAGAGAGTCCGCGTCTTCCCAAAAGCGCGTTAAGCGGAATGTCTTCTCCGGTTCACTGCCCAAGCAGGTCTACCATCAACTGCGTATGTCCATTTTGCGAGGGGAAATAGCACCGAATACCAAGTTGGTTGAATTGACCCTCGCCGAGCAAACCGGCACCAGCCAAGGCACGATCCGCGATGCGCTTCAGCGGTTGGAGCGAGATGGGTTAGTCGAACGGCGTGAACATCGGGGAACATACGTTACTGACCTGCCGACCGATGAAATGCAGGAGGTCTTCGCTATTCGCGGCATGATCGAAGCCTATGCGGTGCGTCGAGCAATCCGTTTCGCGACAGCGGCGGATCTCCAGCACATGGAACATCTGCACGGGGCGATGTCGCTGGCGGCGCAGCAGGATAATTTCGAGGAACTGGTCGAGCTTGACCTCGAATTCCATCGCACCATCTGCGAAATGGCGCAAAGTCATTTGCTCTTGAACGCATGGGGTCCGCTTTACTCGTCGATTCAGCGCTTCATCTACCAGACTCATCCGCGCTACTTTTCGAATTTGCAGGAACTCGCAGACACACACCTTCCCTTACTCAATGCACTACAGCAGCGGGACGCAGACCGCGCCGCCGAACTGGTACACGGGCATTTGCGCTTGATCTGGACACTGATCGACGACGCTGCGCGCAAAGCCGACCAGACAAAAAGTGACAAAAGTCATCAAAGTTCTGTGATAGACCCAATCTAAGTTCTGACTGTCAAGCGCTATCATAGGGTCGATTAGTTTATAATGTAAATTTAAAACTGCTTCTTAGTCTTGGAGAATGTATAGTGGCAACCACCACCCAACCTGTGCCTAGTAGTCAAGAGCAAAGCGCCGCCTCAAGCCGACGTCTGTTTCAGATACGAGAATTCGGGGTTTTGCTGGCGTTGATCGTGCTGATCGTCGCCATGTCGATCTTAAGCCCTTCTTTCTTAACCGAACTGAACGTTTTCAACGTGCTGCGCGGCATGTCCACCATCGGCATCATGAGCATCGGCATCACGATGGTGATCGTCACGGGTGGGATTGACCTCTCGATAGGCTCAATTCTGGCGGCGGCGTCGGTGATGACGGCGCGCCTCATTTTCACGGAAGTCACAACGCCGTTCATGGCGCTGCTCCTCGGTCTGGCATTCGGCGGTTTCCTCGGGCTCATCAACGGTCTGGTCATTACCAAACTCAAGGTGAATCCGTTTATCACCACGCTCGGTATGCTGACTGTCGCGCGCGGGTTGACCTACCTGCTGGCGTCGGGGCTGCAAGGAACAGTCGCCAGCAACGTACCGATGCGTGATGAAGGCGTGTCCTTCTTGGGCAACGGCTACGTCCTGCAAGACTCCTTCCTTCAACGAGGCATTCCGTTCCCCGTCATCCTCATGCTGGTGCTCGTGGTGATCTTCATCCTGTTCCTGCGCTACACCGTGCTCGGACGCCAAATCTACGCGGTGGGCAGCAACGAAGTCGCCGCGCGCTTGTCCGGTGTGCCGACCGACCGTGTCAAGCTGTTCGTCTACACGCTCACGGGGACGCTGAGCGCTCTGGCGGGCATCATGACGGCGGGCTTGCTGCGGACAGCAGCCACGAATGCGGGGCAGGGCGTCGAACTTGACGTAATCGCGGCAGTCGTCATCGGCGGCGCGAGTCTCTCCGGCGGTGAAGGCTCAATTCTTGGTGCAATCATCGGCGCGGCGATCATGGCGGTCGTCCGCAATGCCTTTGTCTTGCTTCAGTTCCCAAGCTACGCCCAGTCGATCACGATTGGCGTCGTGATCGTCGCGGCAGTAGCAGTAGACCGTTGGCGTCGGCGCAACCGCTAAAGTCAGTGGGCTGCGTTCGAACTCTCCAGAGAGGAGGCAGCGTATCATCGAAACTAGGTTGGTATTCGTCTTTGGTTTTCGCCTCACTATGACTTGTTTTGCTTGGAGTGAATAGCACGATGAAACTTGTTCGCTTAGTACTGATCATTGCTTCACTTCTGCTCGTTTCGAGCTTCGTACTCGCGCAAGATGGACTGACTCCCGACGACGAAGGCTGGTTTGCATCGCAGTGCCAACCGCTGGACGAAGGGACAGTAAGACCGTTGAACGTCATGCCGGCAGAACCGCTGCGCATCGCCGTGTTGGGTTTGGAAAACAATCCGTTCTGGATTCCCGTCAAGGCGGGCGCGGAAGCGGCTGCGGCAGAACTGGCAGCCTACAATGTGACCGTTGATTGGATCATCCCCGGCGAAACGCACACCGCCGACAACTTCGCCCCCGGCATTGAAGCCGCAGTGGCGCAGGGCTACGATGCGATTGCGACGATTGCGGGCGATGCGGGCGTTGCGCCGTTCATCGACGCGGCAGTAGAAGCAGGCATCCCGGTAGCGACGTTCAACAGCGAAACCGACGCGACCAATGGGCGTCTGTTCTTCGTCGGCGCGGATCTGTACCTGCAAGGGCAGACGGCAGCGCGGGCGATGGCGGAAGCGATTGGCGGCGAAGGCAAAGTGGCGATCATCA
The DNA here is from genome assembly GCA_014879865.1 of Anaerolinea sp. Classification (GTDB taxonomy): domain Bacteria; phylum Chloroflexota; class Anaerolineae; order Aggregatilineales; family Phototrophicaceae; genus Flexifilum. The sequence continues at coordinate 172 of JACSRG010000365.1, read as the reverse complement.
CCGGGTTCTTCGCGGTGGAAGCGCACGAACTGCGGCGTTTGGGCTTCGTGGACACGATGGCGGCGGAATTCCCGAACATCGAGATCGTCAGCGAAGTTGAGAACACCGATCAGGGCGACATCGCCTTCACGCAGGCGCAGGACTTCATGACGGCGCACCCCGATCTGCGTGG
>JACSRG010000814.1 GCA_014879865.1 Anaerolinea sp. | reverse complement strand
CGTTGTCTGCTTTTGGGCTGCGTGACGAAGAACGACTCGTCCTTGGCAGCAAACGGAAGGCATAACTCCATGCACACAATCGGCACTATCGCCCGCTTCGAATTCATCATGCACTGGCGGCGACGCGGGATGCGTGTACTCGCGATCACGATGCTCGTCATCACTTCAGCCGGGATTCTGATCGTGCAAAGCGCTCCACAAACGATGTTTGGCAATCTGCTGGCGATGAATGACAGCGCCTTTAGCATCAATACGGTGATGTCCTTCATGACGTTTCCAACGCTGTTCTGCTTGATAGCGTTCGTGTTCCCGGTCATTGCCAGTGAGAGTATCCCGATTGATCGGCAGCTCAAGACAGTCGAGTTGGTGAGCAGTTTGCCAGTCACGTACGCCGAGTATTTAGCCGGAAAGGTTCTCGGGTTTGTTCTATCAGGACTGGTGGCACTCATCAGCGGTGTCGTCATCACCGGAATCGCATGGTGGGTCGCGTTCGGAAACTACGACATCCCTAGTTATATCGAACTCTGGTTGATCTGCGGTGTGATTCTGCTGATCAACGGCGGGCTTGCGATCCTGATCGGCGGCACACAGCCGAACCGGATTCGCGCCGCGTCGCTCATTATCTGCGCCCTGATACTCTCCGCTTTGCTTCTGAGAGGCGGAACCGCAGGTGGAGCGTTCGATTTTGCCCGTGTTTCCATCCTGATGTTCTACATCAATCACCCGACCGGCGAAGCTTTCGCGCGCATGTTAGCGCCTGAAGTCAGCGTGGCTTTGGCTGTTGGGGCTGCCGAATTAATCGCTGTATTCGGCATTCTGTCCGTGTGGCGTCGCCGTTCTGAGTGAAAGAAAGTACCCAAGATGATCGAGATTACTGACCTGACCAAGACCTACAACAAGCAGATTCATGCCCTGTGTGGAATCTCACTGGAAATTGGCACGGGGATGTTCGGATTGCTTGGACCCAACGGCGCAGGCAAAACGACATTGATGCGCGTGCTGGCGGGGCTGCTGCGCCCAACCAGCGGAACGGTTCGTGTTTTGGGCGAGGAAATTACTTCCCGTGCAGGAAAATTGGCAGCTAAGCGTCAGCTAGGCTATCTGCCGCAAGAACTCGGATTATATCCAAACCTGACTGGACGAGAGTTTCTAGAGTATATCGCCTTGCTGAAAGGCATTCGCGGCGATAAGAAACGTCAGATCGGCGAACTGCTGGAGTTGGTGCGGCTCACGGATGCGGCAGATCGCAGGCTTAAAACCTACTCCGGCGGTATGAAGCGCCGAATCGGGATTGCGCAAGCGCTGCTTGGCAGTCCAAAACTGCTGATCGTCGATGAGCCAACCGCTGGTCTCGACCCCGAAGAACGTGTTCGTTTCCGCAATATGCTGGCTGAGACAGCGACTCACTGCACAGTCATTCTTTCCACGCACGTCATCGAGGATATCAGTCACAGTTGTAACGATCTTGCTATTATCCGCAATGGGCAGGTGTTGTTCCGGGGCACGCCCAGTGAGCTTATCGCACGGGCGCGGGGCAAGGTCTGGTCGATTTTGACACCGGGAGATCGCCCGAATGGCGAAGTTTCGGTCGTATCTACGCTTCAACTTGAGAGAGGGGTGCAGTACCGCGTGCTCGGCGAACCAACTGCCGGGTACAATGCTAGCCCGCTCGAACCGAGTCTTGAAGACGGCTACATACTGGCAATGGCATCGAACTAGTCAAAGGGTCGGGGGAGAACTCCGACCCGCGCGAATTTAGCGGACTCTCAAAATATCGTTATAATATCTCTTGAACGCAGCATCATTGTTACAACTTACTTGCGGTTAAGGAGAGACACTATGAGAAGAATTTTGGTGTTCGTATTACTATTGGTGTTGCTAATCATCCCCTTGAGTTTAGCCATTGCGCAAGAAGTTCCCATGACAGAAGTGGGGGCAGGGGAGGGCGCGCTGGATATCATCGCGTGGTCTGGTTACATCGAACGCGGAGAAACGGATCCCGCATTCGACTGGGTGACGGACTTTGAAGCCGCCACCGGATGTATGGTCACGGTCAAGGTCGCGGCGACTTCGGACGAAATGGTTGCGCTGATGAATGAGGGGCGGTTCGATCTCGTGACAGCTTCAGGGGATGCCAGCCTGCGCTTGGTCGCCGGGGGGCGTGTACAGGCGATCAATCCCGACTTAATCCCCAGTTGGAGCACCGTCGATGAACGCCTCCAGAACGCACCGTGGCACACGGTCGATACGGATGGCGATGGTACAGCAGAACATTATGGCGTCCCGTATCAGTGGGGCGCGAACGTGTTGATGTACAACACCGAAGTGTTCACAGAAGCTCCGACAAGCTGGAGCGTCGTCTTTGAAGAACAAACGCTTCCGGACGGCGAATCGAATGTCGGGCGCATCCAAGCCTATGATGGACCGATTTATATCGCCGATGCGGCGTTGTACCTGATGGCGCATAATCCGGAATTGGGTATCACCGACCCGTATTCGCTGGATCGCGATCAATTCAATGCGGCGCTTGACCTGCTGCGGCAGCAGCGGCAGTTGGTCGGTCGTTACTGGCATGACGCGTTCATCCAGATCGACGACTTTGTCAACGAAGGTGTCGTCGCATCCAGTTCGTGGCCCTTCCAAGTGAATCTCCTCGTTGCCCAAGGCGCGCCGATCGCGAGCGTCGTCCCCGAAGAGGGCTCGACCGGTTGGGCGGACACGACCATGATGCATGTTGATGCGCCGCATCCGAACTGCGCCTATCTGTGGCTCGAACACTCGCTGAATCCGAAGCTGCAAGGCGATCTGGCGGCATGGTTCGGTTCAGTTCCGGCGGTTCCGGCGGCATGTACCGGAAACGAGCTGCTCGGCGAGACCGGTTGCGAGACCAACGGATTCGACAACTTTGATCGCATCAGCTTCTGGCGTACGCCAACGACGACGTGTGCTGACGGGCGAGGCGATATTTGTGTTCCTTACTACGAATGGGTCACTAGCTACATCGCGGTGATTGGCGGACGTTAACATCGACTGCGTCTCATTTGAGATACGGGAAACTGATATGCTATCGGACGCCGGGTGCTGCTGCCCCGGCGTCTCCTGTTATGAAAAGGTTGATACAAGATGAATTACAAATTGTGGATCGATGGGGCGTGGGCAGAAAGCCAGCAGGGAAGCCTCATGCAGGTCGAGAACCCTGCAAACGGAACGATCATCGCGCAAGTGGTCAACGCAAGCCGCGCGGATGTTGACGCGGCGGTCAGAGCGGCGCAGACGGCATTCTACGATGGGCGCTGGTCGCGGTTAACTCCGGGGCAGCGGTCGCAGATGTTGTGGCGGCTCGCCAATCTACTTGAAGAGCGCATGGAAACGTTCGCCCGCGCCGAATCCGAGAACACCGGCAAGCCATACGAGTTCGTAAGCCTCGGAGCCGATCTTCCGTTCACGGTTGATAATCTGCGTTTCTTTGCCGCCGCCGCACGTGATACGCACGGCAGTGCAGCCGGTGAATACGCGGCAGGTTTTACGTCGATGTACCGGCGGGAGCCGGTCGGTGTTGTCGGGCAGATCACGCCGTGGAACTATCCGCTGATGATGGCGGTCTGGAAAATCGGTCCTGCTTTGGCGGCAGGCTGCACCGTCGTCTTGAAACCCGCACCGGGAACGCCGATCACGACGCTGATGCTGGCGGAACTTGCCACCGAAGCCGGTATCCCGCCGGGAGTCTTCAATGTGGTAACGGGGGGTAACGAAACCGGTCAAGCGCTGGTCGAACACCCGGACGTACGCATGATTAGCGTGACCGGCTCAACTGGAACCGGGAAGAAGATCATGAAAACGGCAGCCGACACGCTCAAACGAGTGCACCTAGAGCTCGGTGGCAAAGCTCCCTTCATCGTGTTCGATGATGTCGATGTTGAGAACGTCGCAGCGGTGGCTACACTCACCTCGACCTTCAACACCGGACAGGATTGCACGGCGGCAACACGCGTCTACGTCGAAAAGCGGCGCATGAACACCGTGCTTGAAGCGATTGTTGAGGGAATGCGCGGAGTCAAGGTGGGCGAGCAATATGAAGCGGGCGTGACGATGGGTCCGCTGATCTCGAACGTACAGCGCGAACGCGTCAAGGGTTTCGTGGATCGGGCGCGCGCCGCCGGGGCGCAGGTCTTGACCGGGGGCGATATGGTGAGCGAACGCGGCAGCGGGTATTTCTTCCAGCCCACCGTAATTGCGAGTGCCGATCAACAGTCAGAGATCATCCAGAACGAGGTTTTTGGTCCGGTACTAACCGTGAGCGCCTTCGAAGATGAAGCGGATGCCATTCGTCTAGGCAACGATGTCATGTATGGACTCGCCGCCTCAGTCTGGACGAAGGACATCGGGCGGGCGATGCGCGTGGCGCGTGAGCTGGAATTTGGCACTGTCTGGATCAACGATCACATCCCGCTTGCTTCTGAAACGCCGCACGGGGGCTTCAAGCAGTCGGGATTCGGCAAGGATTTGTCCGCTGAAGCGGTCAACGACTACCGCGTGACTAAGCATGTGATGGTGAAGAATGGGTGAGCAAGTGTCAATCGCCGTGCGCTTTGCCCATGTCTCGCGGCATTTTGGCGATGTAAAAGCGGTCGATGACGTGTCGTTGGAACTGCTTGATGGCGAGTTTTTCTCAATGCTAGGCCCGTCCGGGTCGGGCAAAACCACGTGTCTGCGCCTAATTGCCGGATTTGAACAGCCGACCGGGGGTGTCATCGAGTTGCATGGACGCAATGTCGTCGGCGTGCCGCCGTATGAACGCGACGTGAACACCGTGTTTCAGGATTACGCGCTCTTTCCGCACATGAGCGTCGGCGACAACGTTGGTTATGGACTGATGATCAAGCGCGTGCCGAGACGGGAACGGCAGGAACGAGTCCGCGAAATGCTGGAGTTGGTGCGGCTTCCGGGACTCGGTGACCGCAAGCCCGCACAGCTATCCGGTGGGCAGCGGCAGCGCGTGGCGCTGGCACGGGCGCTGATTAACCATCCAAGCGTCTTGCTGCTGGATGAGCCGCTGGGTGCGCTCGACCTCAAGCTGCGCCAGGAGATGCAGGTGGAGCTGAAGCTCTTGCAGCAGCGGCTGGGCATCACCTTTGTCTTTGTGACGCACGACCAGGAAGAGGCGCTGAGCATGAGCGACCGCATCGCCGTCTTCAACC
>JACSRG010000442.1 GCA_014879865.1 Anaerolinea sp. | reverse complement strand
CTCAACGGGATAATCAGTCGTTTCATGACCCACCTTCGCTTCACAACAGCGCAGAGAGCAGGAACACAATCAACACGATGCCGGCGATCAGCACGCCGAAAGCAATCACCGCTGTTGTATCGTCGTTTGAATAACGCGAACAGCACGTATTTATTGAAATTCACGAAAGCGTTACGCCCGTGCGTAATGATGCCGAGCAGCCCATGTGACAGCACCGACACCCCGCGCCGCGATCACCAGCGGCAGCAGGACGATGCTGCCGAGTACGCGATTACCTTATCGGCTGAGACGGTAACGCAATCCCTTCTGATCCCTAGGTTTGCTCTCTTGCTCGTTCGATTCAGGCTCTAGCAGGGGTTCCGGTTAGACGTCGATGTTTTCGTGCTTCAGAGTCGGGTCAAGAGATGTGTTCATCTGAAAAGCTCCCTTTCTATAGTCTCACTGTAGGCGAATGAACGTCCTCCCGTCATGAGGGTGGTGTCCTAATTCGCGACTGCACCATGTCCCGACTCAGTCGGGACAATCGCTTCATGACAGTGGGACGGCTCAACGCCTATGCTGTAAACAAGTCAGGGCGAGAGCGCGCAGGAGGGGTAATCATGGAAGACCTTTTCTTCTATATCGTCGGCAGTCTCCCTATCGAAGAGATCAGCGTGTGGATCGGTGAAGTGCTTGCCCCATACAAAAGCGCCAACGCGCAGAAGAACATCGGCTGCCTTACGTTTTTCGGTCTCGCCGCGCTGTTCGGCGCATTCATTTGCGCTTGGTCGTCCTGAATACCGTGATACGGCGTTCGTCGGCTGTCTGTCAGCGCAGCGAGGATTGATCACGGCGGAAAAAGGAATTATTCTAGAGATGAACAATGAGTTATTTTCTCAGTAGGGATTGGTATGATTGCGCCCCACTTTTCCGCCCGAAGCTTGGTTCGCCTCATCGTCTGCGCCCTATACCTGCTGGCACTCACGTTCGCTGCACTCCGCCTCAACATTCCCTCAGATGGTACGCGTCTGGCGCTACAAGCACACCCGGATTTCTCCGGTTCGGTGGTCGTCACCAACCTGATCCAACAACCCGACAACCTGCGCATCAACGACTACGTGCTGCAGGTCGATGGGGAAAACATCAGTCGCTGGACGCTGAACCTATCCACTTGGGATGGAGAGACTCTGAACTGGCAGTTCGGACAAACAATCACCTATACAGTCCTTCGAGGAGATGCAGTGATTGATCTTCCGATTCAGTTGCGTGTGTTCCCCATTGGCGAGATACTGCGTGACAACCTCGCCGTCATGGTGTTCGTGATCCTGTTGCAGCTCGAAGCAGCATGGATCTGGCGGCTCCGACGAGATGAACGCGCGCCACAGCTTCTGTTTGTCGCAGTCAGCAGTTTCTGCGCCTTCAGCGTGTGCTGGTATTTCGGGACGGATGTACCCACGCTCGTCAATTCGCCGTGGTTGATTCTGAGCTACCGCGTATTAACGTTCATCATGCTCATGCTGATGTGCGCGTGCATCTTTCATTTTTCCCTTATTCTGCCGCACCAACGCCAGAAAAAAGTGCTGTCAACCCGGCTGGTGGCAGCCATTTATCTGACGCCGTTCGTGAGTTTTCCACTGCTAATGATGCTGCTGTACACCCCCAATCCTACAGAATGGCTGCATCGTTGGGAACTCGCCATGATTGCCCTGATTTTTGCGTCGTTTCTCCTCGCGCTGCTGGCAATCTTCTACGGCTACCGCAAACTGCGCCACCAAGTACCCCGGCTGCACGTGCGAATCATCGCCGCAGCGTTCGCCATCGCCGCTGTCCTCGCCGCCATTTACGGCGCGCTCCCGATCCTCTTTCCTGAGCATCTGAGCACAGGTTGGAATGTACTGCCGCTGCTCTCCCTGCCAGTAGCGTTCGGTCTGGCGATTGCAGTTGTCTTTTACCGCTTGTTCGATATTCGCGTCGTCATCCAACGTACGCTTGTTTGGGGCGCGCTAACCGCCTTGATTATCGTCACCTATGTGGTGATCGTCGGCGGTCTGAGCGTTGTGTTCCGGGTACAGGGCAGCAATGAGTTTTCGCTGGTGGCGACTGGCGTCGTCGCCGTTATGTTTAGCAATGTGCGCTCCAATCTACAGCAGCGTGTGAGCACACTCTTGTATGGCGAACGTGATACGCCCTATCAGGTGGTCAAGCGCATCACGCAGCAGATTGAAGCCACCACGCCGGATGAGTCGCTGTCGTACTTCGTGCGGACGGTTGGAACAGCGCTGAAGCTGCCCTATACGGCGATAGAGCTTTGTGGTGACGGGCAGTATCAAGAGGCGGCGCACTGGGGTAAACCGGGACGAGAGCGGGTTGAGTATCCATTGACCATTCTAGGCGAGCAGTTCGGGCGCTTAGTCGTGTCACCGCGCGGCGACGGCGAACCGCTGACTGCGGGCGATCAAGAACTGCTGCGAGGCTTGGTCTTTCAGGCGGAAATGATGATCAAGATGGCGCACTTGAACGCCGAATTGCAAACCTCGCGGGAGAAATTAGTACAGGCGCGCGAAGAAGAACGTCGCCGCTTGCGCCGTGATCTTCATGATGGCTTGGGTCCCGCACTGGCGAGCCTTACCCTACAAATTGATGCCGCGCGAAATCTGTTGGCGCGCGACCCTGTCCTCGCTCAAGACCTGCTTGTTAGCCTTAAGGAGCAGGTCAAAGCCGCGCTCGACGATATTCGCCGTCTGGTGTATGAACTGCGTCCACCCGCGCTGGATGAATTGGGCTTAATCGGCGCGATCTGCGAGAAAGCGCACCAGTTCGAACAAGACGGCACACTGTCGATTGCGCTCGCTGTGCCTGCCAGTTTGCCCGCGCTCCCGGCGGCGCTTGAAGTCGCCGCCTACCGCATCGCGACAGAAGCCATGACCAATGTTGTTCGCCACGCCCAAGCAAAAACGTGCTCGATCCACCTTGCGCTGGATGACACCCTTATCATTGAAGTGCGCGATGACGGCAAGGGGCTGCCTGCTAACATGCGTTCTGGAGTCGGCATCAACTCAATGGCAGAACGGGCGGCTGAACTTGGTGGCACATGCCAAGTCGAGCGTCTTCCTAGCGGCGGCACGTTGGTGTGCGCGCGTATCCCCTTCATTTCGATGGAGCAACCACGATGAACGAACCTATTCGCATCATGATCGCAGATGATCACCCGATGTTTCGAAAGGGTTTGACTATGCTGCTCAAGTCACTCCCCAACTTTACCGTCGTCGCCGAAGCGCAGGATGGCGCAAGTGTTGTGCCGCTGGCATTGCAGCATCAGCCCGACATCATCCTGATGGATGTGCAAATGCCAGAACTCAACGGGATTGACGCGACGCGGGAGATTATGCGCCATAGTCCGCATATCCGTGTGTTGATCCTCACGATGTTCCAGAACGATGAGTTTCTGTTTTCGGCGATGCGCGCCGGTGCTCGCGGCTATTTGCTCAAAGGAGCAGACCAAGATGAGCTGCTGAACGCAATCCAGACGGTGAGTCTCGGCGGAGCAGTCTTCAGCCCGACGATTGCTGACCGGATGATCCACTATTTCGCCGGGATCAAACCAATGCAGGCGGAAAGCCTGTTCCCTGAACTCACCGAACGCGAGGTCGAGGTACTGGATTTGATCGCTCGTGGCTGGAACAACACGGAGATTGCAGACAAATTCTGCTTAAGCGGCAAGACTGTCCGCAATCATGTGTCGAACATTCTCCACAAACTCGAATTAGCCGACCGCGCGCAAGCGATTGTTCGGGCACGAGAAGCTGGCTTGGGCACAGGGCGCGATTAGAGGGTGTCCAGACCACCGCATGGAACATCAGGCTCTCAAAATGCTGTGTATCTAGGGTTCACTGAATACCCCATAGTGGGAACGAACCCTACCCTAGATATTTTGCAAGACAGTTCCGCGTGCGCCGAGCCAGAACCGAAGTCCGAATCCGCGTCGAAAGCCCTGAGTAAGCCAAGTTACGTGAAAGGGTGCGTGAACTTCGCACTCAAGGCTTGAGCTACCCTGCTATCGCACGCGCACTCAACATCAGCGAAGGCACGGCTTGGAATTACGCCAACAAATACGAAATGGATACGGTATTTGCGAAATCACTGCACCATTCATGTGTATTTGGTCCGCGTTTCGCAATTACGCGCGTTCAAGAAGCCGATCAGCATAATCGGCTTCTTCAAATACGAGGCTTTAATGCTTAAGCACAAACTTCCATCAACAGCGTCTCACGGAGGCGTGACGAAATTGCACATGCGGCTGTCGCGCCCGCCACCGATCCCAGACGGCGTGACACACGCCAGACATCCGACGACCGGCGTAGTGATATAGCCGCTGTAGTCGAATATGCCCGGATCAAGGGACAACTGCACCGCATCGCCCGTGCTGACCAGTGTATTCGGATCATTTGGGGCGGGCGCGTTTGCGCCGCTGAACGGTCCAAACGACGATCCCCACCAGTTGCCCGTTGCGACCACGCCTGAGCCGCCCGCAAGCGTCACCGCCGTGTCGTTGTTGGAGACGATGCAGGTGTTGGTCACGCTGCGCACCCCTTGATCGGCGAAGCGGATAGCGCTGCCGTTGCCCGCAGTAGACGTATTCTGCTCGATGCGGCTGCCCGTCACCGTCAAATTGCCGCCTGCTTGATGAATGCCGCCGCCGTTCGCCGCCGTGTTGCCGCTGACGGACGCCCCATTCTCGACTGTCACTGTCCCGCCGCTCAGGTAGATGCCGCCGCCATCGAGGGTGGCGATGTTGCCATTGACCTGTGTGCCGCCTCCGGTGACCGTGAGTGATCCGGCGGTCACGCACACGCCGCCGCCGTTGTCACTCGTCGTGTTCCCGGTGATCTGGCTGCCCGCTTGCAGGGTGACCGACGCGCCGTTGACCAGCAAACCGCCGCCACACACGTTCGTGTTGTTCCCGCTGATGTTCACCGGGCTGTTGCCGATGGTCAGGCTGCCGCCGCTGGCTTCGACCCCGCCGCCGGTGATGCTGAACGAATGGAACGTCACCGTGCCGCCGATCACCGTGAAAGCGCGGAAACCACTCGCGCTGATCCGCAGCAGGTTGGTGCCGGGTCCGGCGATTTCCAGATCGCCGTTGATCGCGGGGAGCGGATTCGAGAGACCGATGGTCTGCTCCGTGCCGAACACGCCCGGATCGAACTGGATGAGCGCAATACCG
>JACSRG010000484.1 GCA_014879865.1 Anaerolinea sp. | reverse complement strand
CCGGGAAGCTGCGCCATGATGTCCTGCGCGCGCGTCGTCGGCAGTCCTTGATGATACTCCAACACTTCATCCTTGAAGTAGTAGTATTGGAAGTAATCCGCCGGGATGCTGTCCATCATGACCGCCAGCTTGAGCAGCCGGTAATGGTAGCGCCCAATCGTCGGATTCCGCGTCTCGCGCTCGTATGCCTCGCGCAGGAGCGGCATGACATCCTGCCCATCATATAAATGCTGCACCGACCAGCAGCCGTGATTTAAGCCGATCATGATCGCATCCAAACGCGAACGGTCGAGTCCGGCGGCTTCGGCGATGACGTTCGGGAAATAGTACGGACCTTCGCAGAACGAGACAATCGGCACGTCGCTGTAATGCGTCACCGCCTCGGAAATCAGGTTGATCGGGTTGGTGTAATTGAAGATGCGCGCCTTCGGGCAGACGGCGTTCATGTCTTCGATGATGCCCTGCATCACGTAGATCGAACGCAGCGCCATGAAAAAGCCGCCGGGACCCTGCGTCTCCTGTCCGATCACCCCATGCTTGAGTGGGATACACTCGTCCAAGTAGCGCGCCTCGAAATTGCCGGGGCGGTAGCTGGTCAGCACGGCGTCGCAGTCGGTCAAGCCCGCACGCCGATCCGTCGTCGGCGTGATCGTCATGTCGATGCCCTTGTCGCGGATCATCTTGTCCGCCATCGTCTTGATCACGTTCATGCGGTCGGTGTCGAAGTCGATCAGCACGATCTCCGAGCCGTCGAAATTCTCGCCTTGATGGATGAACGACGCGACTGTCCCCGGCGCGCGCGTACTGCCGCCGCCGATATACGCGATTTTCAAACGTGCCATATTACGTCCCTTTCAGGTAGATCAAATCTTCGCCGCCGTCCCACACGAGACGGAGCGTTACGGGGATAGTGCTGTGCGCGCGAATCTGCGGCGTTTCGTCCGCCGACTCACGCCGTTCACAGTGGAGATCAAGCCAGCCTTCGCGCCCGAACGGGTAGCGCGCCACGCCGTGCGCCTCGGTCAAGCGGATGCGCCACACGACTTGATCCGCTTCCGCCTGCACGCCGATCACATCTTCGAGCAGCGTGGCGACGGGACCAACGCCGCCCCACCCGACGAAATCATCCTTCGCGGGGATCGCCGCGTTCGGCGCGTCGTCGGCGGCATAATTCTCCCAGACCGTCCCGGTCTTGGCGAACACGGCGGCGACGTTGGCGACGTGGTTCAGCGCGATCTCGTGGGCGAGGTCAGGCTGTCCGACGTGATTCAGCCCGCGCAGCACCATGTAATTCGTCGGATCCCACACGCCACCGCTCCAGTAGCCGCCCTTGGGATCGAACGCGGGGTGATCTGCCGCCAGCGCCGGGATGCGATGCGGGCGGTTGAAGGTCTGCGGGTCGCTCAAGTGGGCGATAAAGCGTCCCAAGCGATCCGGCGGCACGACACCCGCCAGCAGCGCCCAGTACGCGCCAATCGACTTGACGCCGAGCCGCTTCCCGTCCCGATCACCATCGTAGTAGAAGGCGGATTGGTTATCCCACATTTTCAGGTTGACGTAGGTTGTCAGGCGGTCGGCTTCCCCGGTCATGTCGGGGATGCTCGTGCCGAGTTCCGCCGCCATGCGCGCCAGAATTCGCGCCGACAGGATTTGCTGCAAGGTCGCATCGAGCCACACCTGATGCGCGTGTTCCATCCACAAGCCGGCGTCAGTGGTGTACGGCGTGCGCGGCTGATTATCCATGCCGCAGCCCCATCCCGTCGTCCAGTAGCTCCCATCCTGCCACGTGCGGTAACGTCGCAGCCAGTGGTGATACGCGACCAGCACCGGGAACACCCGCGCCAACCGATCCCGATCTCGTGCCGCCTGATAATGCTCCCATTCCGCCCACCCAAGTAGATTCGGTCCCGTGCTGACCGGGTCGAAGCGGTGAAACGAGTCCAAGCCGTCGCTGTATTTGATCTGGCGCGAGATAAAGCCGTCCGGGTGCTGTTTGGCGTAGAACGTGTCGAGCGTGCTTTGAAAGTCGAACGCCCGCCGCCCGTAGCGCGTGAACATCATGATGAACGAACTATCCCACATGAACAACGCGCGCGCCCAGAATGCCGTGTCGATGTACGGCGCGGCAAATTGATTCTCCGGCGTCGGGTTGGCGAGATGCTTGAACGCCAGCTCCCACACTTTCCAGTACGTCTGGATCGCCGTCTCGTGACCGTCCCATTCCGGCGCGGGGAGCAGCGACTTCACATCCTCGACGCGCGGCAGATCGACGATCACCGGGGCGGCGCTGATAAACGAGTTCTGCGCGACCAGCGGGTGATCGAAATACTGGTCATACTCGCCGAACCGCGTGTGCCGTTGGTACGGAATGCTCATAGATTGTCCTTACGCGACCTCGACCGGTTTGCGCGGGCTTTCGCCCATCAGGAATTGTTCGAGCGCGAGGCTGGCAGCGCCGATGCTGACCGCATCCCAACCGAGCTGGCTCAAGGCGATCTTGGCGGCGCTCAACGGCTGCGGCAGCGCGTAGCGCCGGACGACCTGCTGAAGCTGTGGCAAAATCGTCTCGCCGATCACCGCGCCCGACCACCCGCCGAGCACGATCAACTGCGGGTTGAACAGGTTGATCAGGTTGGCGATCCCCGCGCCGAGCGTGTGCGCGACTTCGTTGAGCACTTGCGTCGCCAGCGCTTCGCCCGCCCCGGCAGCCGCTTGCAGCGCGCGGATGATCTCGATCTGCACGCCGCTGGCGAGAATCGGGCTGTCCGGGTCAAGTTCGCGGATGCGCTGGATGATGGCGGGCGCTCCGGCATACGCCTCGATGCAACCGTGACTCCCGCAGCGGCAGTCGCGCCCGTCGAGTTCGATGCACGTATGCCCCCATTCGCCCGCGCTGTTCGACGCGCCGCGATACAGCTTGCCGTCGGCGATCACGCCCGCGCCGATCCCCGTGCCGATCAGCAGCACCACCAGATCGACCAAGCCGCCGCCCGCGCCCGCGCCGAACCACATTTCCGCCAGCGCCATCGCCTGCGCGCCGTTGTCCAGCAAAATCGGGAGCTTCAGGTCACGGCGCAGCAGGTCTTGCAGGGCGATATTCTGCCAGCCCCAGTTCGGCGCGAAGATCGATACGCCGCCCGACCGATCCACCATGCCGGGAACGCCGATCCCCACGCCGAGCACCTTCTCGTCGGGGATGTTCAGCGCCGACAGCAGCGCCCGCACCCCCTGCACGATGTAGCGCGTCACGTCTTCGGGATGATTCTCCTCCGGTGAGAGCGTGTACTTGACGTAGCTCAGGCTGTGCAGGCGGATGTCGAACAGTTCGACGTAGATGTGCGTTTCGCCGACATCGACCCCGATAAAATAGCCGTATTCCGGGTTGATGATCAGAGTAGTGCGCGGACGCCCGCCCTGTGAATCCTCAACGCCCGTTTCGATGACGATCTGCTCATCGATCAATTCCCCGATGATTTTCGTCACGGTCGCCGGACTCAAGTCAGAAAGCTGGCTGAGTTCAAAGCGGCTCGTCGGCGCATTGAAATAAAGCAAATTCAACAGGCGGGAGCGATTTGTCCGTTTGAGATCGCGCGATGTCAGCCGTGTCACATCAACCCCCAAGAAGCCCCCTAAGTGATTACGAAAACTCGCCCGCCGACCAACAGGGCGTAAAGCCGTCCGCCATCGGCGCTGATGTCCATGATGTCGTGCGGCGGCGCGGACTGCCCGTCAAGCTGCATCCGCGTCCACGTTTTGCCTCTGTCCGCCGAGGTGAAAATGCCGTCAGTCAGCGACAGCGCGTACAGCGCGTCGTCGTCGCCCGCGAACGCCCGGATCGTCACGTCCGGCACATCGAAGGCGGCGCGTTCCCATGCATCCTGCGTTGGGTCATCCGGGCGACGCAAGACCACCCCCGGCAGCGCGATCAGCGCGGGATCGGCGTGCGAAGCGATCAGCGGGTATTCCGCCGGATATTCGACTCCCGGCAGCCAGTGCTGCCCGCCATCCACCGAGCGCCAGAGCGCGACCACTTCCCGCCGCGCATCGAACAACCCGGCGAAGATCAGCCCGTCAGTGACCTGAAGCGTCACCACCGGCAGCACCCCGAACGGCGTCCGCGCGGTCTGCCACGTCTGCCCGCCGTCCAGCGTGCGGACGATGTGCGCGCCGTCCGCCGTCGCCCCGTAACCGACTTGTCCGCGCAGCGCGAACTGTGTCAGCGGGACGTTGATCAGCTTGTCCCATGTGCGCCCCGCGTCGTTCGAGCGAAGCAGCCCATCTTGACCGGAAATAAACAGCGTCCCGTCGATTTTCGTCAGCAGGGTCAGCGGCAGCGGCGTATGCGGCACGAGCGCCCAGTGATCCACGCCGCCTGCCAGCATAGCGCTCATGCGTCCCGCCAGCAGCACCCGCCCATCAATGGCGACGACGCGCGCCAGATCGTGGATGGGCGGCGTGGGCAGTTCGATCCACGTATCGACGCGAGCGCTGCCAAAGACGACGCCCGTCGCCAGCCCGGCGAAAACGTTTTCCCGGCTGTCGAGCGCCAGCGTCATGACCGCGCCCTGTGTCAAGCGTTCGCCCGTCCACAGGCGAACCACGCCGTCGGTCGTGCCGACCCATTCGCCCGCCAGCGCGGTGATCCCTGAAATCGGGTGATAGAGCGTCAGCGGCGACCATGTATTCCCATCATCCGCGCTGATCAGCACTGCCCCATCTTCCAGCGCGGCGACCGCCCGCCCATCGGGCAAGTAGGTCAGCGCCACGACGGCTTCGCTTTCGTGCGTCAGCTTCCATGCCCGCCCGCCCGTGCCGGAACGGTAAATGCCGTGCGGCGTCGCCGCCAGCATGGTGTGCTTATTGCCCACCAGCGCGTCGATTTCAAGCGTTTGCAAGCCGAAGTTCATCTGCATCCATGTCTTGCCTGTGTCCTCGCTGCGCAGCACGCCCACGTTGAGCGTCCCGGCGAACAGCATTTTGGCATACGGCGCGATGATCGCCGTGACGAGCGGCGCGCTGCCCGCCGACGCTCCGCGCTGCCACGTTTTGCCGCCGTCCGGGGAGCGCGCCAAGCCATTCGTCCCACCGGCGATTAACCAGTCGCGGGTGTAGCATAGCGCCGTCACCCCGTTGATCGGCAAGCCGGAGATGCGCGGTGACCAGTCGTCGCCATCGAAGTATGCGACTCCGCCAACGCCGCCCGCCC
>JACSRG010000235.1 GCA_014879865.1 Anaerolinea sp. | reverse complement strand
GAGGACGCCGTCCGCATCCGCTGCCGCTAACACGGTATTGTCCGGGCTGAATTTCAAATAGATGGCGGGCTGATCGGGAAGGATGAGCGGCTCGGCTTGGTCGGGTATATAAATGTGGATCGTGCCATCGACCACGACCGCCAAGCGCATCAGGTCATCTGACCACCCGTAGACGAAGGAGTCCGGCTCGTCGGCTTGGGCACTGACCATCAGCGCGTTGGAGAGAATCAACAGCAAGATTAGCAATCGACGCATAGATTACTCCTCCGAACGCGGCGCAGTATAACGCGATTGATCGGCGCGTAGGGGAAGCGGCGGCTAGTCGTCCGATTGCCCCGATTCGGCGCTTGTGCTAGACTTCTCAAAGAATTCGCTGTGACAGAATGTGTTATTTCTGACAGAAATCGAGGCGTTTATGCGGCGCACAGGGCAGATCGCGTTCATTATCCTCAATGTGATTGTTTCGCTGGTGGTGGTGCTGGTCGTGCTGTCGGTGACCAGCCAGAACACCCCGCAGACCGAGAACCAGATCGTCATTACCGTGCCGATTTTGATCACGGCGACGCCAAACCCGAACCAGTTCACGCAGACGCCGTTCATTATCACCACGACGCCGCTGCCGGGGACGCCGCGCGTCGCCAGCCTGCCGACGGGCATCCTCGAAGGGGCGGCGGGCGACCCGAACGCGCCGACGATTGACCCGGCGCTGGTCGAGTCGAGCGCGCTGCTCGAAGCGACACTGGGGACGGAACTGCCGGATAACTGCATCTTGCATGAGATTCAAGAAGGCGAGTTCCCCTCGTTGATCGCGGAGCAGTACGGCGTAGACATGTTCGATCTGATGGCGGTCAACGGCTTGGATGATCAGAGCGCCGCCTTCTTGCAGATCGGGCAAACGCTGATCGTGCCGCTCGAAGGCTGCGAATTGACCGCTGCTGCCCTGCAAGCGACCGAAGCCGCGACCAGCGCGCCGACGGTTGCGCCGACGGCGACCGAAGGCACGCCCTTAGCGCCAACGTCACCCCCCAGCACCACGCCTTCGCCGACGCAAACGCCGACCTCCACCTTGCCGCCGACGGCGGTCAATGCGCAGGTAGCGATTTTGCGCGTGACGGGCGCGGGCGATATCACGACGGAAGGCGTCGAAATTCAGAACAACGGCGCGGTCGTGGACATCACCGGATGGACGTTGAGCGACGGCGGGACGAACGTTTACACCTTCGCCGAACAGCGCTTGTTCACCAATGGGCGCGTCGTCGTCTACACGCGCACGGGCACGGATACGCCGAGCGCAAAATACTGGAATCGGGATACTGCCGTCTGGACTTCGGGGGCAACGCTGACGCTGACGGATCGCGAGGAACGGGTTCAGTCCACGTTTAGAGTACCGTAGGGAGCAGAATGCCATCACTAATGGATGACATCCTCAAGGATGCCATGAACAAAGGCGAGTTCGATAACTTGCCCGGAGCGGGGAAACCGCTCAAGCTGGACAATGATCCGCACACGCCAGCCGAACTGCGCATGGCGTACAAACTGCTGAAGGACAACGATCTGCCGCCGGATTGGATCGCCGGTGGCAAGGAGATCGACGCGACGCGCGATCAACTACGCGACGATCTGCGCAAGGCAGTCCGCCGGTATCGCGGCGAACTCCACGACGCGGCGCGCTCCGATCAACCGGAGCAGGGGCGTCTGCGCGTCGAAGGACGGTTTGCGACGACGGTCGATGGATTACGGGATCGGGCAAAGGCGCTCAACCGGCTGGTGTTGAACTTCAATCTCAAAGCGCCGCAGGGCGTGGCGCACAAGCCGATGTTCGACTTTGAGCGGGAATATCAACAGTTGAAGTAAGCAATCAACCGCAGAGAACGCAGAGAGCGCAAAGACTTGTCGTCTTTTCTCTGCGGTCTTTGCGTCCTCTGCGGTTCGATGGTTCCTTGCGTTAGACTTTCGGTTCTTCGGGTGTTGTCGCGGTTTCCTTTTTGTCGTTCCCGCTTTGCAAGCCTCTGCGGAAATTCGCCACCGCGCTTCCCAATTCGCCGCCAATCTTGGATACGCGCCCAACTCCGAACAGGAGCAGCACGATCACAAGGATAATGATCAGTTCAATCCCACCGGGCAGATTCATGTCGTCAACCTCTCCTCAAACAAGCTAACCCATTATAGCACTAAACGGATTGCCATCACCCTCTATTCGATGATAGACTCCACTATGGAGAGGTGACTAATTGCCTGAACAAGCACTGTATCTGAAGTGGCGACCTACTACATTCGAGGATGTAGTCGGTCAGGAGCATATCACGCGGACGCTGCGCAATGCCTTGAAGAGTCAGCGCGTCCGCCACGCTTACCTGTTCAGCGGGCCTCGTGGCACGGGCAAGACGACATCCGCCCGCTTGCTGGCAAAGGCGCTTAACTGTCTCAACCCCGACCCGGATGTGCGTCCGTGCAACGAATGCGCGACCTGTGTGGCGGTCAACGAGGGGCGCTTTCTCGATTTGATCGAGATCGACGCGGCGACTCATACCGGCGTGGACGACGTGCGCGATTTGCGCGACAAGATCGCCTTCGCACCGGGGGAAGGGCGCTATAAAGTCTACATCATCGACGAGGTTCACCGCTTCACCGGCAATGCCTTCGACGCGCTCCTCAAGACGCTCGAAGAGCCGCCGGATCATGCCGTGTTCGTGCTGGCGACTACCGAAATCGACAAAGTTCCGGCGACGATCAAGAGCCGCTGCTTGCAGTTCGAGTTCCGCCGCTTCACCGTGACCGAAGTCGCGGATCGGCTGGAGAAGATCATCACGGCAGAGGGCTTGCGCGCTGAACGCGCCGCGCTGGAGATCATCGCGCGGCAGGGGACGGGCAGTATGCGCGACAGCATCAGCTTGCTCGACCAGATCGTGACCGATCCCGAAGCTGTGATCACGGCGGCGCTCGTGCAGCGCGTGCTCGGCACGGCAAGTCTCGCCGCCGTGAAAGAACTGGTGACGGCGATCATCCACACGGATGCGGCGCACGGGCTGCGCGTGATTCACAGCGCGGTCGATGGCGGGACTGATCCGCGCCAATTCGGTCAGCAGGTCGTCGAACATCTACGCAATGTGCTGCTCACGCAGACCGCCGGGGCGGAATTGGTCGAGGCATCCGGCGAGGATCGCGCACTCTACACCGAACAGGCGGCGCAGATCAACCGCCCTGTGCTCGTGCGCGCCATCCGCATTTTCAACGAAGCGGTCAACAACTACAAAGGCGGTTGGCAGCCTCAGCTTTCGCTCGAACTCGCGCTGATCGACAGCGTGCGCGGCGAAGTGGTCGAGGAAGCTCCGGTTCAGGTGGCACGAAAATCGGTGTCAACGACTGCGCCCGCCGCTGAATCGGTGGAACCGGAACCCGCGCCGACGCCGCCCGGTACCCCGCCCGCCATCCCTGCTGCCGTGATCAACGAGCAGTGGGATCAGGTGTTGCAGGCAATGGGCAAGATCAACCGCACCAGCCCCGAAGTCATGCGCTACTTCCGCGTGCAGCGGGTGGATGGCAACACGGTGTATGTCTGTACGGATAATCAGGTCTACTTCGACCGGATTTACCCGTACCCGGAGAAGAAGAAGATCGTCGAGCAGGCGCTGAGCATGATGTTCCGCGTGCGTCTGCATGTGCAGGTCGTCAAGGTGAGCGACATGAACAACCTGAGCGACGAGACGACATCCGTCAATATCAAAGATGATCCGCTGCTGGCAACCGGACGGGAACTCGGCGCGGAAATTCGTCCAGTGAACAAATCGTAAAGGAGTTGAGGTCATGAAGAAACGTATGGGTGGTGGGATGCCGATGGGCGGCGGTGGCAATCAAGCGGCGATGATGAAGCAGCTTCAAAAGATGCAGGAAGACATGGTCGCCGCGCAGCAGGCGCTCGAAACCGAAACCGTCGAAGTCACGACGGGCGGAATCGTGACGGTGGTCATCAGCGGACATCAGCGCGTGCAGTCGATCACCATCAAGACAGAGGCTATCGACACCAGTGACGCCGAATGGGCGACCGATCTGCAAGACTTGCTCGTGATCGCGGTCAACGATGCCATCGAGAAGAGCCAGACGATGGCGGCGCAGCGCATGGAGTCGATCACCGGCGGTCTGGGCAATATCCCCGGTTTAGGTGGTCTGCTCGGCTAGCCTTGCCCGTACTGGAGATAAGGTATCTTGAGTAAAGCCGTCCCTGAACCTGTGACGAAGTTGATCGAAGCGTTCGCGCGTCTTCCCGGCGTGGGTCCCAAAACGGCGTCACGGCTGACGTATTTCCTCCTTCGCTCGCCCGATGACCTCTCGCTCGGCTTGTCGGAAGCTCTGCGCGATCTCAAATCGCTGACGCGCTTGTGTTCGGTGTGCTACAACATCACCACCGACGATCCGTGCCCGATTTGCTCCGATGGACAGCGCGATCAACGGTTGATCGCCGTAGTCGAAGAGCCGCTCGACGTGCTGGCGCTCGAACGCACGTCGGCGTATAACGGCGTGTATCACGTGCTGCACGGTGCGGTCAACCCGGTCGGCGGGGTAGGTCCCGACGATCTGAAAATCCGCGAGCTGGTCGCGCGGGTGGATCAGGGCGGCGTTCAGGAGGTCATCATCGCCACGAACCCCAGCTATGAGGGCGAAGCGACCGCGATGTATATCCGCAACGAACTCACGCCGAAAGGCGTCAAGCTGACGCGCCTTGCGCGTGGGCTGCCGGTCGGCGGCGACATCGAATACGCCGATTCGGTCACGCTGATGCGGGCGCTCATGGGTCGCAGCGAACTGTAGTGTGCGATTACGCTTGGGACGAGGCGCAGCCTCGTCCCTTTGCTTTTGTGCTCAAAACTCCTCGTGTTTTCTTGTAGATTTCGTACAAAACTCACCCTTCACACCCTTAGGCAAGGGGTATATAATCCCCGTCCGCTAGAGAGAACTCCAGCGCCGAACCTTCAAAAACCAGATATCCCAAATATCGCAAATCAGTTTGAAAGAAGTTTGAAATTGAGGCGCGGACGGGGTTGACAGGTTCAGGACGGGCTGGTAACATACCTAGCACATTCGATGTGAAAAAACACATCAGCACCTTAACAACAGAACTGTGAAGACGAAGAGCAAGGAAGTCAACGACGGAGAGTTTGATCCTGGCTCAGGATGAACGCTGGCGGCGTGCTTAACACATGCAAGTCGAA
>JACSRG010000080.1 GCA_014879865.1 Anaerolinea sp. | reverse complement strand
TTGACGCCGAGGAACGAATAGCGCCCGACCTGCTCACCGCCTTCGACGCTTTCGAGGAGGAAGGATACCTGCCCCATCTGCGTCAGCTTGAGGTAAACGGACACGGGCGTTTCGAGGTCCGCCAGCAGGGTCTTGTAAACGGGGATGAGATCGCCGCGCTGAAACAACGCGCCGATCTGCTCGCGGCTCGGTTGAATATCGGTACGGGTATGTGTATAGGTCAAGGTCATAAGGTCGCTCCAGCAAATAAAAAACCCCTTCCCGCGTCAAGGACGAGAAGGGGTTCCCGTGGTGCCACCTTGTTTGTCGAAGCGCCCATTGGCAAATCGACCACTCTGGTCAAGAGTACGGGCGCAAACATCTGCCGCCGATACTCCGCGCCTTGATAACGGGTGCGCCCTCCCGATGACCGCTACTTAAGATCAAAACTGTTCGCAGTCACAACTCCCCAGTCCATTCGACCTCTGCGCTTGTACCGCCTTCACAGCTTCCGGCGGCTCTCTGGAACATCGCTTTGAGATGTACTCGTCTGGATCAACGTCGTTAGGTTGTGTAATTGAGCAACAGCATAACGAGGATCGGGTAACGTGTCAAGGATTTGTCTGCACCACCTCGACGCGCACTTCGCCCGACTGGACATCCCCCGGCTTGATCACAAACACGCCTGATCCATGCACGCCGCTGGCGAACAGGTTGAATCCGTCGTTGACGTTGGTCATCGGCTCGACGGCAAAAGACGACTGGCTGTGCGGCGCATAAAGCAGGAAATGGCGGTAAATCGGGTCGGCGCGCATGAGCAAGCCGAGCTTCCACGCCGGAAAATGGATGAATGCGGGCGCGTCGGCGAGGCGCGCGGTCAGCACGTCGTTGATCTCGACCTCGGTCAGCGCGCGCGGCTGGCGAAAGTCGAGGCGGTTGGTCAGCGGGATCGGCGCGGCGACGGCGAGGTTCTGCACGAGGTCGAACTGCGACTCGCATGGGATCATCACCTGCGGCGTGACTTCGGGACGCACGAAATACGGGTGGTAGCCGAATCCGGCGGGGAATGGCTGCGTATCCTCGTTCTTGAGCGTCAGCCGCCACACAAAATCCCGCCCTTCGAGCGCGTATTCCGCCCGCGCCGAGAACTTGAACGGGAAGTTCATATCAGCATGATCCGCCGAATTGAATGTCAGGTAGACGTGCTGGCGGCTGACGCTGGCAACGACCCATGCGCGCTTGCGCACATCGCCGTGCCGCGCCGTGCCGTCGTCCTTCTCCGTACGCAGCGGGTATTCACGTCCATTGGCGCGCAGCACCCCGTCGCGGATGCGGTTGCACCACGGCAGCATGATAAAGCTGGCGGTCTTGCTGACATTGCCGTAGTCGGCTTCGGGAGTCGGACGCAGCAAGTCGATCCACGCGTCACCTGCGCGAACGCGCCCGTAGGCAATCGACGCGCCGGTCTCCGGCAAAATCCCCGCCTGCCAAAATTCATTTTCCAGCGCGATCACATTCACGGCGACTCTCCTTTGTGGCAGATCTCATTGGTTACAAGGATACCTGATCTTGACCGTCCTTAGGAAAAACCCTCCCCGGATGGCGCGCGGTCGCTTTTCCCGATTCCACGCTTGCAGTATAATTAACCCTGAACAGAGGTTCTAACAGGCAGGGGAACATGGCGCTAACCAACCGTGACATCGCGGACAAGTTCGAGACGATTGCCGACATGCTGCAAATCAAAGGCGAGATCATTCATCGCGTCATGGCGTACCGCAACGCGGCGGGCGCGATCCGCGAACTGGCGCGCGATTTACGGGCGCTTGCCGCCGAAGGCGAACTCGAAAGTGTGCCCTTCGTCGGCAAGATCATCGCCGAGAAGATCACCGAGATGCTGGAAACCGGCAAGCTCGAGTTCTACGACCGCTTAGCGGAGGAAGTCCCGCCGGGCGTCGTCGAGATTCTGCGGATCAATGGCGTGGGACCCAAGAAGGCAAAGCAGTTCTGGGACGCCGGGATCACCTCGGTCGCCGCGCTCGAAACCGCCGCCCGCGAAGGCAAACTGCGCGACATGCCGGGGATGGGCGCGAAATCCGAAACGAAAATCCTCGAAGGCATCGAGTCGCACAAGCGCCGTGCCGCCAATACACGCCTGCGCCTCGGCGATGCGCTGCCCACCGCCGAGTCGATGCTGCGTCACCTCATGGGACTGCCCGGCGTCCTCAAAGGCGAGATCGCCGGGAGCATCCGCCGGGGCAAGCCGACCATTGGCGATGTCGATCTGCTGGTCGCCAGTCACGACCCGCAGCCGATCATGGATGCGTTCGTCACCCTGCCGGAAGTCGCCCGCGTGTTAGGTCACGGTGACACCAAAAGCTCGATTGAGACGCACAGCGGTTTACAGGTCGATCTGCGCGTGCTCATCCCTGAACGATGGGGAACGGCGCTGCAATACTTCAGCGGGTCGCAGGCGCACAACATTCATACCCGCGAACTGGCGTTGAGCAAAGGCTACACACTGAACGAACACGCCTTCACCCCGGTGGACAAGGATGGCACGCCGAACGGCGATCCGGTCACGTTTGATACCGAAGAAGCGGTCTACGACTTCCTCGGCTTGCAGTGGATTCCGCCGGAAATCCGCGAGGATTGGGGCGAAATCGAGGCTGCTGCTGCCAAGCGCATCCCCACACTGATCACGCTGGACGACATCCGCTCCGATCTGCACATGCACACGACATGGAGCGACGGCAAATTGAGCGTCCGCGAAATGGCGGAGCAAGCGCGGGCACGCGGGCGCGAATTCATCGTCATCACCGACCACTCCCAGAGCGCGACCATTGCCGGCGGCTTGACCGTCGAACGCCTGCTGGCGCAGCGCGAAGAAGTCCGCCGCGCCGATGCCGAAATGCGCCCGTTCCGCGTGTTTCAGGGCGTCGAGATGGAGATTAAAGCGGATGGCGGACTCGACTACCCCGACGAGGTGATCGCGGAGTTGGATTTCGTGATCGCGTCGCTGCATGTGGGATTACGCCAGCCGCGCGAACAGGTCACGGCGCGGCTGCTCAATGCGATCCGCAACCCGCACGTTGACCTGATCGGGCATCCGCGCGGGCAGTTGATCAACGAGCGCGATCCGGCGGACTTGGACATGGATGCAGTCTTAGACGCCGCCCGCCAGAGCGGGATCGCGCTGGAAATCAACGCCAATCCGCACCGCCTTGACCTCGAAGCCGCGCTTGCCCGCCGTGCCGCCGAACTAGGGGTCAAGATCGCCATCGACACAGACGCACACAGCGCCGCCGATATGGATAATTTGCGCTACGGCATTTTGACCGCCCGCCGCGCATGGCTGACCGCCGCGCACGTGATCAACACATGGTCGCTGGCGCAGTTTGAGGAGTGGATCACCGGGAGGGGGAAATCATGAGCCACGTTCAGCAGCCGGAACGCCGGAAACGACGCGCAGATCGCCAAGCCAGCGGATTGTATCTTCCGACGTGGTCGGTCGGCGCGATGATCTTGATCGTGCTGGCGATTGTCGCCGCGCTGGTCATGCTGCTGCTCACGCTCGGCGGCGGGACTGCCCCATCAAGCGAACCGCGCCTCGTAGTCATCACCGCCGAAGCCACGCCAACGCCGCAGTCCGGGGTGGTGACGCTCACGCCGAATCCCACAGCGCTCCAGCAGTCCGTCCCACAGGCGACCTCCGGCATCCAAGCCGACTCGACTGCCCTGCCTGTGGCGGAATTCGCGCTTGAAGGACCGACGCTGGCACCGATTGTCTTCACCCCCACGCCGCTGAGTCTCGCGGTCGGCGTGACCGTGCGCGTCGATGCCGATGAACTCAACGTCCGCGAAGCGCCCGGTCTCGACCAGACGGTTTTGTTTCAAGCGGCGCTCAACGAACGGTTCGTGTTAGTCGGCGGACCGGAAAGCGCCAGTGACATCACATGGTGGCAGATCGAAGACCCAAGCGATCCCACACGCGCCGGGTGGGCTGCCGCCGAATATCTAATCGCACAACCATAAACGCCACCCTCCCCACGTAGGGGCATGATACATCATGCCCCTGTTCAGAGGAGAAATGGACGCGGCGAGGGGTAATATTTACAGGAGAGACGTTAGATGTCTATGGACACCGCTCAGCGCGCCGCCGAACTGCGCGAACAACTGCATTATCACAGCTATCGCTACTACGTCCTCAGCGACCCCGTAATCAGCGACGGCGAGTTCGACAAGCTGTACAACGAACTGGTTAACTTGGAAACCGCGCACCCCGAATTGATCACGCCCGATTCGCCCACGCAGCGATCCGGCAGTGATATTTCGGAGGATTTTCCCAAAGTTCGCCACGCCGCGCCGATCCTCAGCTTATCCAACGCCTATAACGCCGACGACGTGCGCGCGTGGGAAGAACGCAATCTGCGCCTGCTCCCCACCGGGACACAGTTGAGCTATACCGTCGAACCTAAGCTCGACGGTTTGACCGTCGTGCTGACCTACGAGCGCGGGATATTGACCCAAGCGGCAACGCGCGGCAATGGCGAAATCGGCGACGTGGTAACGCCCAACATTAAGACGGTGCGCACTGTGCCCCTGCGCATCCCCGCCCACGCGAATGGAAAACCTGCGCCGGAACGACTCGTCGTGCGTGGCGAGGTCATGTATCTCAAGCGCGATTTCGAGGCACTCAACGAACGGCAAGCCGCCGCCGGACTGCCCGTATTTATCAACGCGCGCAACGCGGCGTCAGGCGCACTCAAGCAGAAGGATTCCCGCATCACCGCCAACCGTCCGCTGACGATGTTCGTCTACCAGATCGTCGAGGCGGTGGGAATCGCGCTGGATAAGCAGTGGGATATGCTGGATTACCTGCGGGATATGGGCTTCCAAATCCCACTTTATGCCGCGTTGTATCCCACGCTGGATAACGTTATCCAGCAGATTCCCGCATGGGAATCCCGCAGGAACACGCTGGATTTCGAGATCGACGGGATTGTGATTAAGGTGAACGATCTGCGCGTGGCGGGCGAACTCGGCGTGGTGGGAAAAGACCCGCGCGGCGCGACCGCCTACAAATTCCCCGCGCAGGAAGGCACAACCAAGCTCAAGCAGGTCGTCGTCAGCATCGGGCGCACGGGTCGGGTGATCCCGAACGCACAGCTCGAACCCGTCTTCATCGGTGGGATTACCGTGAGCAATGCCACACTCCACAACTACGACATCGT
>JACSRG010000617.1 GCA_014879865.1 Anaerolinea sp. | reverse complement strand
CACCCCGTTTCGCGCCGCTGCGCTTAGGCTCAACCGCCCCTCTCCACATGGAGAGGGGCAAAGAACCGTCAGGTTCTTGGGGTGAGGTTTGATAGTTTGCAGACAGCCCTAGTGTGCCGTCGTCGGCGCGACCTTGCGCCGGTGATAAACCCTTGAGAACAACGAGGCTTCGGTCAGGATGCCTGCCATGATGCGCGCCGTCGCGCCGATCACCATGACGCCACCCAACTGGATGCCGCTGTCGAGCAGCATACTGCCGATCATCGGACCTAAGAACGCCGCCAAGCCGATGATCTGGTTATAGGCAGCAGAATAGGACGACATCCGTTCGGGATCGGATTTCTCCATCATGTAACCGAACAAACCGACCATCGCCGCCGTCGTCCATGCCGCGCCGGTCATCAGTGCCCCGAACAGCGTCAGCTCAATCGTCGGCGCGATCACGATCAGCAGGATACCGACTCCCGTACCAACCATCGACAGCGCGATCACCGCGCGGTTGCCCAGTCGTTTGACGAGGCGCGCACTGATCAAGCCGATGGCGGCGGCGGCGATCAATTCCGCCAAACTAAAGATCGCGATGAAGCCTTCGCTTGCGCCGCGCGCCCGCACCAAGTAGAGCGGGATGATGGGCGCGAGGATGGTGAAGGCGAGATGCGACACCCCCGACGCGAAGATCACCGGACGAAACGACGGCGCGCTCCACGCCACAAGCGGCGATGTGCCTTTCTTCGTCGTCGGGCACACTTCGATCACCTTGCAGCGTGACAGGTGATACAGGCTCATGAGCGCGAACACGAATGAGAGCAGGAACATCGACTGGTAGTTGAGCGGGAACGGAGCGTTTTCCAGCCACACCCCAAAGACCAGCGCGCCAATCCCCACGCCGACGTTCAGCGACAGCGACCGCAAACTGAGCAGCGGCGTCATCATGCTGTTGGTGACGGTTTCGCGCATGAACACCGTGAACGTCACCGACGCGATCCCCTGCACCAACGCCGGGAGCGAAACCGATAAGATCAACCAGATGGGCTGCCAGCGCGGCGGAAAGAGTGGGGCAAACGCAGGCAGCAAGAAGGGCAAGCGTACGATAAAACCTACGGGCATCAGCGCGCGCAGCGTGGTGCTGTACCGGCTGCGCCACCACCCGCCGAGACTCGACGTGAGCAGCAGGAGCAGCGCCGGAATCGAACTCAAGAGTGCGATCTCCGTCGAACTTGCGCCTAAACGAATCGCGAAGACGGAAAGGAAGCGGTTGGTGGCAGCAAATGCCAGCCCAAACCACGCGATATCAATGACCCAATGATTGAAGTTCGTTCGTTCCGTCGTATTCAGTTGTCTGTAGAACATGATCTAGGAAAATCCAGTGAAAGGTTTAAGCGCCAGAGACAACGCTAGTACGAGACTCTGCATAACACAATAAGTCCATTTGTCACTCTTGGACATAAAGGAATCGCGGTAAATTCGACATCAAAGTTTCTTTGAAAGGTAAGGATCATGCCCTCGAATCTTGAAATCGCTCAACAAGCCAAATTACAGCCGATTCGCGCGATTGCGGAACAGATGGGGCTCGCCCCTGAAGACTTTGACACTTACGGCAGCCCCTACGTGGCGAAGGTCAACCTCGACGTGATCGAGAAGTTGAAAGACCGCCCGACTGCCAAGTACGTCGTCGTCACGGCGATCACCCCCACCCCGCTCGGCGAAGGCAAGACGACGACCACTGTCGGCTTGGGGCAGGCGATGAAGCACCTCGGTAAGCGCGGCATCATCGCCATGCGCCAACCATCCCAAGGACCTACGTTCGGCATCAAGGGCGGCGCGGCAGGCGGCGGTTACGCCCAAGTCGTGCCGATGGAGACGTTCAACTTACACCTGACCGGTGACATTCATGCCGTCACCGCCGCGAACAACCTGCTGGCGGCGATGATCGACAACCGCCTGCTGCGCGGCAACCCGCTCAACATCGACCCGGATACGATCACATGGAAGCGCGTCCTCGACGTGAATGACCGCGCGCTGCGGCATATCATCGTCGGGATGGGCGGTAAGACCGAAGGCGGGTATCTGCGCGAAACCGGCTTCGACATTTCGGTCGCCAGCGAAGTCATGGCGATTCTGGCGCTCACCACCTCGCTCAAGGAACTACGCGAACGCTTCGGGCGGATCGTGATCGGCTTGACCTACGACAAGCAGCCCGTCACCGCCGACCAGATCGGCGCGGCGGGCGCGATGACCGTCCTCATGAAAGAGGCGCTGCGTCCGAACCTGCTGCAAACGCTCGAAAACACGCCCGCGTTCGTCCATGCCGGACCGTTCGCCAACATCGCGCACGGCAACAGCAGCATCCTCGCCGACCTGATCGCGGTCAAGTGCGGCGATTACGTCTTCACGGAAGCGGGCTTCGGCGCGGATATTGGCGCGGAGAAATTCTTCAACATCAAGTGTCGCTACAGCGGACTCAAGCCTCATGCCGCCGTCCTTGTGGCGACCGTGCGCGCGCTCAAGTCGCACAGCGGGCGCTATAAGGTCGTCGCCGGGAAGAAACTGCCGCCGGAAATGCTCGAACTGAATGTGGCGGATGTCGAAGCAGGCGCGGCGAACCTGATCAAGCAGATCGAGAACGTCAAGAAGCACGGCGTAACGCCCGTCGTCGCGGTCAACGTGTTTGAAGGCGACCACGAAGAAGAGATTCAGGCGATCAAGCGGATCGCGGTCGAAGCGGGCGCGTTGGGCGCGGCGGTCTCGCGGCACTTCGCCGCAGGCGGCGCGGGCGCGGTCGAACTGGCGGAAATGGTCATGAGCGCTTCCGAAGGCGAAAGCGGCTTCCACCCGCTCTACCCGCTGGAGATGGGCATCAAGGCGAAGATCGAGACGATTGCGCGCGAGATTTACGGCGCGGCGGGCGTCAGCTTTGAAGCCGCCGCCGAACGGCAGATTCGCGATTATGAAGCGAACGGGTTCGGCAAGCTGCCGATCTGCATGGCAAAGACGCACCTCAGCCTGAGCCACGATCCGACGCTCAAGGGCGCGCCGTCCGGCTTCACGCTGCCGATCCGCGAAGTGCGCGCCAGCACGGGCGCGGGTTTCATCTACCCGCTGTGCGGCGACATGATGACCATGCCCGGTTATGGCGAACATCCTGCCGCCGAAAACGTGGACATCGACGACGACGGTAACACGCTCGGCTTGTTCTAGTACTGACTTCCAGCAACTTTCCGGTTAGAAGCACGTACACAGGTACAGCGCTACCTAACCGGAAAGTTGAATTATGTTCAAACGTGTTGTCGTGTTCACGCTGTTCACCGTGCTGCTGATCGTCGCTGTCAGCGGCGTTTCCGCTCAGACTAGTGTCACCCTTCCTACGCCCTCCGGCGAATACGCCGTCAGCCGCGTGGATCGCGCTCTAACCGATGCCGCGCGCGAAGAAATCTTCACCGCAGACGCCGGCGATCAGCGTCATTTGGTTGTCACCTTCTACTACCCCGCAGACCCCGCCGATAATGCCGAATACGCGCCATATCTGCCGGAAGCATCGCGCCGCGCACTCGTTGAACAGGGTGTTCCGTACATGCTGACCGGGTTAGCTGCAACACAGGTCTATGAAAACCAGTCGATTTCGGAGTCAGAAGCCAGCTACCCCGTGCTGATTTTCTCGCCGGGCTTCGGCGCGCTGCCCGCGTCCTACACCAGTCTACTGACCGAGATTGCCAGTCACGGTTATATCATCGCCGTCATTTCGCACACCTACAGCACCGCCGTCACCGAGTTCCCCGATGGCACAGTCATCCCGGCAAACGCCGCCGGCTTGAACATCGGAATCGGTGACACCTTCGAGGCGATGGGCGTCGTCTGGTTCGCGGACGCGACTTTTGTCTTAGGCGAACTGGCAGCGATCAATGCGGATGATCCGCTGCTGGCGGGCAAACTCGACCTGACGCATGTCGGCGCGTTCGGACACTCATTCGGCGGCGCGACTGCTGCCATGCTGACCGCGCACAGCGAAAACGTACTGGCGGGCATCAACATGGATGGGTCGCAGTATGGCGACATCAACATCGATTTCCCAATCGGCAAGCCGTTCATGTTCATGGCATCCGATCAGGGGACCCAAGTTGAACCGACGGATGAAGAATTGGCGGCGGCAGGTATCACTCGTGAGGACTATGACGGGACGATTGCGGACTTCGCTGCCAGCCAAACGCGCCTGTTAGAAGGCGCTGATCCCGGCTATTCATTCGTCCTGAGTGGATCGGCGCACAACACCTATGCGACGGACTACGGGTTCTTCCTTGATGGCGCTCCTGCCTTCTTCCCGCCGGAAGTGATCGGTACGCTGGAAGCGGAAACCGCCTACACGATTATCACCCGCTATATTCTCACCTTCTTCGACCAGCATGTGCTCGGCGCACAGCCGACACTCGAAACCCTCAACTTTCAGGAGGTCGAATTCACGACTGTGGATAACGGGCAGTAATCGTGTAGAATGGTGATAATATACGACTCCGAAAGGGGAAGAAGGTATGTCGTTTTTCGGCAACCGCCGCCAATCTGAACCGCCACCGCCAACACCACCGAAACCGCAAGCGCCGCCGCCCGCTGTCGTGCCGCCGCCGCAGCCGGTCGGCTTTGAAACGGTGCTCGGCGCGAACAGCACCCTTGAGGGGACGCTGCGCAGCAATGCCAACGTGCGCCTCGACGGGACGTTCACCGGCACGCTGGAAATCAACGGCAACGTGCTGGTCGGCGAGACAGCGAAGATCACCGCAGACATTCACGCAAAGAATGTCTCGATTGCGGGTGCGGTGCGCGGCAACGTGAGCGGCAAGAAAGTCCAACTGCTCCGCACGGGGCGTATCTGGGGCGATATTCGCGCTGCCGCCCTGACGACCGAGGAAGGCGCGTTCATCGATGGCAAGATCGCTATGATCAGTCAAGAAACGCCGCCGGGAACGCTGAAAGCAGAAGCTTTGAAGGAAGATGAGACGGAACCAGCCGCTAAGGAGCAATCCATGTTCAAGTTAGCCATCGATCCGCCCGCACCGCCTGTCGATCCCGACGCTATTTCCCCCTCGGTAACGCCGACCGGCGAACCAATCGATCCCGATGCCATTTCGCCTTCGGTCACGCCAACGGGCGATCCCATTGACCCGGATGCGATTTCTCCCTCAGTCACACCCACTGGCGAGCCGACCGACTCGCTGGCTTACGCCGGGGC
>JACSRG010000613.1 GCA_014879865.1 Anaerolinea sp. | reverse complement strand
GCATTCGTCCGGCAGCACCGGCTTGCAGAAGGGCGTCATGCTCTCGCACCGCGCCGTCATGCAGCACGTGATCGATTACGCGCCGACCATCGGAATTCAAACAGCGGACAAGACGGACTCCCCCTCTCTCATCGTCTCGTGGCTGCCGCTGTATCACGATATGGGGCTGATCGCCGCCTTCATCCTGCCTATCGTCACAGGGACGCCGCTGGTGATCATGTCGCCGTTCGTATGGGTGCGCCAACCCGCTATGCTGCTGCGCGCCATCACCCGCCACAAGGCGACACATGTGTGGCTGCCGAACTTCGCCTACAACTTCATGGCGACGCGCATCCGTGACGCCGCGCTGACCGGGATCGACCTGTCGTCGCTCGACTATGTGATCAACTGCTCCGAACCCGTCTACGCGGAGAGTCACCGCACCTTCGCCCAACGCTTCACGCCCTATGGCTTGCGCGAGTCCGCTTTGCAGGTCTGCTACGCGATGGCGGAAAACACCTTCGCCGTCACGCAGACTTTCGGCGTCCCTCGCATTGATCGGGTGGATCGGCGGCGCTTCGCGGAGGAGCGGATCGCCACCCCCGCCGAAGGCGACGCCCCGTCGAGCGAGATCGTCTCGTGCGGCGTGCCGATCGATGGGGTGCAGGTGCGGATCTGCGCCGAGACGGGTGACACCCTGCCGGATCGCCATGTCGGGGAGATCGAACTCCTCAGCGCGACGATGCTCACCGGCTACTACCGCCGCGACGATTTGCAGCCCTTCCACGATGGCTGGTTCAAGACGGGCGACATGGGCTACCTTGCCGACGGTGAACTCTACGTGACCGGACGCAAGAAAGACCTGATCATCGTCGCGGGCAAAAACGTCTACCCGCAGGACATCGAGAATCTGCTCAACGGCCTGCCGGGGGTGTATCCCGGTCGCGTCGTCGCTTTCGGCGTGCCCAATGAAGCGCTCGGCACGGAAGATGTCGCCGTGCTGGTCGAGTCGGCGGCGGAGGCGGTAGACGACGAGCAGCGCGGCGACATTGTGCGCGCGATTCGGGCGCGCGTTGCTGCCGATACCGAAGTCACGGCGCGCTATGTCGAAGTGCTGCCGCCGCGCCAGTTGATCAAGACGAGCAGCGGCAAGATCGCCCGCGCCGCCAACCGCGAACGGTTTTTGACGACGCTCGGCTGAGGGAACTTTCGGGAAAACTGCACAAACTGTGAACGTTCACACTTGACACATCGGGGGAAACACGGTCTAATCTGAATGCGTGTTAATAATTATTAAAATGATTCTGCACGCATTGTTTGTAAGGGTGATTATGACCGTTCCCCTGCTGGTGATGGAACGCATCACCAAACGCTTTCCCGGTGTTCTGGCGCTGTCCGATGTGCATTTCGACGTGCATCGCGGCGAAGTCCATGCGCTGGTCGGCGAAAATGGCGCGGGCAAATCCACCCTCATGAAAATCCTCTCCGGCGTGTACGAACGCGACGGCGGCGACATCACCTTCAAAGGACAACCGGTCGCCTTCACCACCCCGCGACAGGCACAGGTCGCCGGAATCACCACCATCTACCAAGAACTCAACCTCATCCCCTACCTCTCGGTGACGGAAAACATCTTCCTCGGCAGCGAACTGGAACGCGGTGTACTGCTCAACTGGCGCGAGATGCACCAGAAAGCGCGTGATCTGCTGGCGCGGCTGCACCTCGACATCGACCCGCGCCGCCCCGTATCCGATCTCGGCGTGGCGCAGCAGCAAATGGTCGAAGTGGCGAAGGCGCTGCACCACAACGCCGACCTGATCATCATGGACGAGCCGACCTCGGCACTCAGCCTGAACGAAATCCACGATCTGTTCGCCATCATCCGCGAACTGCAAACGCACGGCGTCGCGCTGATCTACATCACCCATCATCTCGATGAAGTCTTCGAGATCAGCAACCGGATCACCGTGCTGCGTGACGGACGCTACATCGACACCCTGCCGACGGGCGATCTGCGCATGGAATCGCTCATTCAGATGATGGTCGGGCGCGACCTGAGCGAACAGTTCCCGAAGGAAACCGCCGCCGCGCAGGATGAAGTGCTGCGCGTGGAACGGTTGACGCAGGGCACGCGCCTGCGCGACATCAGCTTTTCGGTGCGGGCGGGCGAAATCTTGGGCATCGCCGGGTTGGTCGGCGCGGGGCGCACCGAACTCGTGCGCGCGTTGTTCGGCGCTGACCCGATTGACGCGGGGCGCATCTTCGTCGATGGCAAGCCCGTGCGCATCAACAGCCCGCGTGACGCTATCCGCGCCGGCATCGCGCTGCTGACCGAAGATCGCAAAGGGCAGGGCTTGGTGCTGAATATGTCCACGCGCGAGAATATCAGCCTATCGATCCTCGGCAAACTGACGGCGGGCGTGCTGACCAACCGCCGCAAAGAGGTGACGCTGGCACAGAACTACATCGACAGCATGGCGATCAAGACGCCGAGTCAGGATCAACTGGTCGTCAACCTCTCCGGCGGCACACAGCAAAAGGTTGTGCTGGCGAAGTGGATGGCGACTCAGCCGCGCGTGCTGATCTTCGATGAGCCGACGCGCGGGATCGACGTGGGCGCGAAAGTCGAAATCTACAAGCTGATGAACGCGCTGGCGCAGCAGGGCGTGGCGATCATTATGGTTAGTTCAGAACTGCCGGAAGTGCTCGGCATGAGCGACCGCATCATGGTGATCCACGAGGGCGCGGTGACGGGCTTCCTGACGCGCGCTGAAGCGACGCAGGAACGCATCATGGCGTTAGCGACCGATAACTAGAAGAGAAGGCACAATGACCGAACGCAGCCTGACTCCTGCACTCCCTCAACGCCGCACGACGACCGTCGCCGGGCGCTTGCTCCGCGAAACCGGTCCGCTGCTGGTGCTGCTGTTCATGTTCGCGCTGTTGTGGGCGCTGTCGCCCGCGTTCCGCAGCCCGACGAGCCTCGCCATTTTGATGATGGAAGCGGCAGCCATCGGGATCGTCGCGGCGGGGCAGACGTTCGTCATTCTGACCGGCGGTATTGACCTGTCGGTCGAGGCGATGGTGTCGTTCGCGGGCGTGACCGCCGCCATTTTGATCGCCGGGACGAACCAAGCCGGGGGGCAAATCTCCGAGGGCATCCCTGCCGTGTGGGCGGTGCTGATCGCCATCGGCGCGGGCGGCTTGATCGGCTTGCTGCAAGGCTTGATCATCACCGGGCTGAAGATCAACCCGTTCATCGTGACGCTCGGCTTCCGCTCCATCCTGCTCGGTGTGTCGCTGGTATGGACGCGCGGCGCGGGCATCAACATCGGGCGTGACGACTTTCTCAGCTTCATGACGAGCTTCATCCGCATCGAGACGGGCGGGCTGGCGGGCGTGCTCGGGATCGACCAGATTCGCATCCCCATGCCCTTCTTGATCGCGCTGGTGATCTACGGGCTGGTCTGGGTGGTGCTGCGCCATACGAAGTTTGGACGCTACACCTACGCGCTCGGCGGCAACGAGACGGCGGCGCGCTTGTCCGGCGTCAACGTCAACCTGACCAAGATGATGATCTACGGGATCAGCGGGCTGCTGGCGGCGATCAGCGGCGTGCTGGTCATGGGACGCCTGCAATCCGGCGCATACCAGAACGGCACGAACATGACGCTGATCTCGGTCGCGGCGGTGGTCATCGGCGGCACGGCGCTTTCGGGCGGGATCGGCGGTATCTGGGGGACGATGGCGGGCGTGTTGATCATCCGCATCGTCGAGCAGGGCTTGGTCTACCTCAACGTGCCATCGAACGCCAAAGAGATCGTCATCGGCGCGATCATCGTGCTGGCGGTGGCGCTCGACGTGGTGCGGCGCGGCGAGATCAAATGGCTGCGCTTCGGGAAACGAACAGCTTAACGATCCAACCGGGGATGCATACCCGGCGTTGAATACGGGGGTGGCGCGACGGGTCGAACCATCCTCACCATTTTGATAAGTGTAAGGAGAGCAGCATGACACGTAAATTGGGATTGATTCTCGTAGTTCTGTTGGTTCTCGGCATCTTCAGCGGCGTCGTCCAAGCACAGGATACCCCCGTTCACCGCGTCGGCTTCGTACCTCCCGCGCTGACCAGCCCGTTCCACGTGGCGATGGTCGAAGGCGCGCAAGCCCGCGCTGATGAACTCGGTTGGGAATTGGTTGTGCAAGCCCCCGCCAGCGAAGGCGACTTTCAGGCGTTCGTGACCACCGTCGAGCAGCTTCTCGAGACGGGCATCGAAGCGATCAGCATCAACCCCATCGGCACGGACAGCGCCATTACGGCAGTCCGCGCGGCGAACGAAGCCGGTATCCCGATCCTCGCGCACAACTTCATCACCCCGTTTGACGATGAGAGCGTCGAAGTTGCGGCGTACATCGGCTACGATCAATGGGGTGGCGCGGCAGCGCTGGCGGCGGAAACCTGCGAATTGATCGCGGGCAAGACGGGGATGCCGGTCGAAGAGACGACGGGCAAGGTCTACATCCTGCTCGGCATCGAAAGTATCTTCTCGCACCGCCGGACGGGCGGCTTCCTCGCGGGCTTGGCGGACACCTGCCCGAACGTGGAAGTGGTCGGTCAGCAGTCGGCGGAATGGCTGCGCACACGCGGTCAAGAAGTCGCCTCGGTCGCGCTCCAGCAGACCCCGGACATCGACGTGTTCTACGGCAACAGCGACGAAATGGCGATTGGCGCGGCGCTGGCAGCCGAACAACTCGGCTTGGTCATCAATGAAGACTTCTTCGCGGTGGGCATCGACGGCAACCAGCCGACGCTCGACCTGCTGTCGGAGGGTCAGTTCAGCGCGACGCTCGGCGTCGATCCGTTCCGCATGGGCGTGACGGTCATCGACACGATGGCGGCGATCTTCGCGGGCGAAGAAGTCTCGCAAATCGTCCTGACGCCGTCGGTCGTGGTGACGCCGGAGAACCTCGAAGCCTACCTCGCGGGCGATCTGTGGACTGCGCCGATTGCCGGTTTCCCCGAATATGACAACGACATGCCGACCGTCCCGGATGAAGAAGTCACCCCGGAAGCGACGCAAGCGTCGTAAGCATTCCCTATGCCCTCTCCTCAACCCCGTGGAGAGGGCTGTCAGGGGGAGAGGTGGCGTCTGAACACCGTATTCATTAGATTTTGTCCGCAAACCCACATTTTCCCGCCGCTGTGTTTAGGATGTGTCTGTAAACTCATTGTAGCCCTCATCCCCCGTCCCCTTCTCCCTGAGGGAGA
>JACSRG010000612.1 GCA_014879865.1 Anaerolinea sp. | reverse complement strand
TTAGAAGCCATATGAAAATTACCCCTCACCCCCCAACCCCCTCTCCCACGTGAACGGGGAGAGGGGGAGAACCCGCCGTTTTTGTCCCTCTCCCCGCTTGCGTGGGAGAGGGACGGCTTGCGTAGCAAGCAGGGTGAGGGGTTGCGATTGAATATTCATATGGCTTCTTAGAACCAGATCGGGTTTGTCCATGCGCGCCCGCCGTTGAAATCGCGGACGGTCACGCGGCAGTAGGGTTTCTCTAGGCGGCGAATGTTGATTTCCGCTTCGGTCAGGTTGTGCCCGTGCTTCTGCTGCGCCCACGAGCCTTTGCTGGACACGAACACGCTTTCGCACGGCGAACAGCGCACGCGGATCACGTCGCCGGGGATGACCTCGACGGAGTGGATGACGGGTCCCGTACTGCTGTAGTATTCCCCGCGCTTGAGCGCGCCGAGGATCGACCCGGCGGTGAGCGACTCGCTTTTGACCCATGTCCAACCGCGCAGCGTGTCGCGGAAGTCGGGCTTGAAGTGCGTGTCGTCAGTCGCCAGCGCGTTATAGCGATAACCGCGTGACAGCATCACGTCGAGCATGTACATCGAGTCGATCTTGTCGTTGTGATCCGCCGAGATGCCGTTGATCACCTCGATGGCGTGCATCTGACCGAGCGCGATCACGTCTTCTTCGCTCAGGTTATACCATGCGGGGTGCGCCACCGTGACGAACGCGCCCGCGTCGAGCGCGCGGCGGGCAAGCTGTGGCGCGCTTTCATCCGGCAGGTTGCGCGGGAAATCGGCGGGCAGACCGTTCGCCAGAATGTGCCAGATTTCGCCGGAGAGCGTTTGCCCCGCGTGGAGTTCCGCGCCGAGCAGCGTGATGAAAGCGGGCGTGTCGAACGGGCGCGTGTCGGTGATCGGGTAGCCGTAGCGCTCCATGAAGTGATCGGTGATCGACAAGAAGTCGTAGCCGAGGTCACGGTAATACGCGCAGGTGGCTTCAGGGGACAGGCGACCATCGGAACGGGTCGAGTGGGTGTGCAGGTTGCCCCGGTAGAAGTGTCCGGGTTTGTCGAATGGCAGGTTGTGCAAGAGAATTCCTCAGTGGCTAAAGCACAAAACAAAAAGACGCCCTTGCGGGCGTCCCTATGCATTCCGTCTGACCGTGCTAGCGCCCTTCGATGGTCGCCAGTAGTTCTTGCGTCTCGCGTGATGGCTCGATGCCGAACCGGGTCGTCAAAATTTCGCGCAGGCGTTTGTACTGCATCTTCGCGTCGTCGGATAATCCCATCTTGAAATACAGCCCCATCACCTGACGGTGGATGTCTTCGCGTTCGGGCGTTTCCTTGAGCGCGCGCGTATAGAAGCCGAGCGAACGGTGATCGTCGCCGCGCTTCGACCAGATGCGCCCCATCTGGATCAAGGCTTGCGAGTACAACTGGCGCAGCGTGTCACGGCGTTCCTGCACCCATGGCATTTCGACCGTTTGCAGGAAGGGCGCGCGGTAAATGTCGATGGCGCGCATCAACAGGGCGGTCTCTTCGCGTTCGCTGTTGGCGACCAGCGCTTTTTCGACCGTATCCTGAAAATCGCCGACATCATAATGGCGCACAAGTTTTTCCGACGGCATATAGAAACCGGAATTATACTGCGTCAATTCGTAGTTTCCGCCATCGGGGATTTTCATGCTGATTCGTTCGGTGATCTTCCGCTTGGTTACATGGAAGACATTCGTCGCTTCCTTGACCGAAAGTTCGGGCCAGAACGTTTCAAAAATCTCGTCACGGGTGACAAGCGGATTATCCATAAAAAAGAAGAAAAGGTTGCGCGGCAAGGCTCCGTCCCAATTCGAGATCGGTTGCCCGTTGACCAGCGCGTGACCCCGTCCAAAGGCATAGACTTCAAGTTGTGGCTTCGGCATGTTTTCCACCGTGAACATGAGATCATCGCGGCGTTGTTCCGTACCAAGCACGAGCGCGTCACCGCGCGCCACCATGTCGTACCATGGTTGGTACATCAGCAAACGCGACGAAAAGGCGATTTGCGCATGAGACGGCATGGCTGGAACAACCGCCTTAATGAACTGATTGAAATCGGCATCCATGCCGACGCGATCCAGTTCGTCGATGAAGAGCGTCACCGGATCGGCGAATGCGCCCATATCCGTACCGAACGCCTCACCCAGGCGCGTCGCATTACCGCGTTCTCGGAGTGCCTGTTCGAGATGTTTACCAAAACCGGGCAGGATTGAGTTAAACTCTTCAAGCAAACCGCCGAGCCAATCGACGAGGGTTTTCTGTTCTTCAGAAATACGGTAGTACAGGAGACCTTGTTTCGCGTTGGACAAAAAGTGGGTTAAGAATAAATTGCGGTAGCTTGTCCAAGGATAGAGGAGAACAATTTTCTTGCCTTCAGAGCGCTGTCGAAAGGAGTCAACACTCACATTCGTTATTTGGTGCACTAACATCCTGAAACTCCATCCTTCCATGACCGCCGTTTTCCCGGATTGTGATCCATATCGAGTGGTAAGGCAAGGGGTATGACTTAGAATCTAGTCGAGTACACAGATACAATTGTATTGTCTTTCGAAGATTACAAAGCCGCAAGAGAAAATTTGTTAGAAAATTGTATAAAATCGACAATTATCTAGTTTTTGCTTGAGGAAGGATAGATGAATCTTTAGGAGAACTGCTTGAAAGCACTTGCGCGTGGGCTTGTGGCGATTGAACCTCTGCTGCTGTCAGTGAGTATCGCCGTGTTCTGGTTTCCCGATCCAAACCGGGTGTGGTCGCTGTTCCTATTCGTTCCGATAATTGCGGCGCGCTTGATCCTCTACCGCCGCTTGTGGACAGCGCTTCCCTTGAATATCTATCTGATTATATTTACTCTTTTAATGCTCGTCAATACATATGTTGCGCCGGGCACATGGGGCTTGTACATGATGGGCAGACCGATTCTCGGCTTTCTGCTCATGCTCAGCTTTGTCGAACACGCGCGCGAACACGGACACACGCGGTGGCTCGTCATGGCGACCCTGCTGCTGGCGCTGGTGGTCGGCATTTTGAGCCTCGGCGCGTCGCAGTGGACGAATAAATCGACCATCCTCGAACCGTATACCAGCCTGT
This sequence comes from Anaerolinea sp., assembly GCA_014879865.1. Taxonomy (GTDB): domain Bacteria; phylum Chloroflexota; class Anaerolineae; order Aggregatilineales; family Phototrophicaceae; genus Flexifilum. The sequence goes on along the minus strand of JACSRG010000612.1, from coordinate 2,159 downwards.
TTCCGCGCATCACCTTCTTCCCCGGCGCGGAAGGCGGCTTCAACGTCAACGAGATCGGCGGGGCGCTGGCGTATCTCGCGCCGTTCGCCGCCGCCATTGCCATCTACGACTGGCGCACACCGGGCAAGCCCGCGCGCCGCTGGATCGCGACCATCGGCTTCGCGGTGATCGTGCTGTCGCTGTTCTTGGGGCAAAGCCGCATGGCGATCTTCGGCATGATCGGCGCGGTCGGCGGGTTGATCTGGCTGCTCATCCCGCGCGGCAGGTGGCGCACAGTCGCGATCATCGCGCTGGTCGCCTTTACCACGCTCGAAGTGTTGATCGTCGCCAAAGTCTTCGACCCCAACATCGTCGAATCGGCGAACCGTGATGAAGCCAGCACGCTTGGGCGCATCGAAGTCTACCGGGCGGCGCTGCAAGTGGTGATCGACCACCCGCTGACCGGCGTCGGCTTGAACCGCTTCCGCGCCGTGCGCGATCAGTACCCTGTGCCGGGGTGGGAACAGCGCGTGCTGCCCCACGCGCATAACGAACTGCTGCAAATTGCCACCGATATGGGCATCCCCGGCGTGATCCTGTACGCCGCGCTGTATGGGGTGCTGGCGCGGATGCTCTGGCGGGCGTGGCGCGACAGCGAAGGCGATTTGTGGGCGCGAACAGTCACAGCGGCAGCGGCGGCGGCGCTGCTGGCGCACAACTTCTTCGGGCTGGCAGACGCCATCACCCTGTGGGATCGCTTCGGGTTCTTGATGTGGTGGTTCTTCGGCGTGGGGGCGGCGCAAGCTGCCCTCGTCGCGCGGCTTCAGCCGGACAGACGCGCAACCTAAGCCGCCGCTTTGCGTAGAAGTGTGCATGGAAATTCGGTATACTAGGCAAAAGGTCTAGCACACGGGGGAATAGGTCTCAATGGCACCTTCGCTCATCGAAAAAGTGAATACCCTGATCAACGCCAGCCTGCATGGCATGGTGGATCGGGCGCTGTCGCAAAATTCGGTTGCCGTGATGGACGAATACATCCGTCAGGCAGAAAAGAACTTGGAAGCGCTGGAAGACTCGGCGGCGACGGTCGGCGGGACTGTCCGCACGCTGAAGCGCAAGTACGATGAATTTGCTGCCGCTGCTGAGAAGCTGGATCGGGACATCGACACGCTCGTCTTGAAAGGCAAGAACGATCTCGCCGCCGCCGCACAAGCGGAACTCAACACCAAGCAGCAGCTTGCACAGGAATACTTCGAGCAGTGGCAGACGCAAGATCAGCAGTATAACGCCATGCTCGACATGCGGATGAAGCTCGAAGCGCGGTTGACCACGATCCGGCAGGAACGCGAACAACTCCGCGCCTTGATCGAACTGGCAGCCGCGAAGAAGGTCGCCACGAACACGATCAAGAGCCTCGACGATCTGGCGAAGGTCGGCGACAAGGAAATCAGCAGCTTTGCCGATCAGGTGCGCAACCGCTTGGACACCGAAGATGCCCGCCTCGAAATGGCGACGCGCAACCTGCAAGACCAGATCGACGACGCGGTGCGCAGCGGGGAAATCGACCGCCAGTTGGAAGAACGCCGCCGTCGTCTGCTCGGCGCGCAGGGTGGCGGGGATGGTGGCGCAGCCGCCAGCAGCGGCGCTGCCAGCAGCGACAACGCCTAAAAACCTACCCTTGTCAGCAGCCCCCCTCTCCCAATGGAGAGGGGGTTGCTAACCGAAGGTTGGGGGCAAGCAATTGCGTTGGTTTCCTATCCGTCTATGATTTGACTGCAACCCCTCATCTGATTTTCGCGTATAGATGATCAGAGATGGAGAATTCTGGCTATGGCTGAAGAACAAGGCGGCGTACGCGCACGGGCAACCGGCGCGGTGCTCCAAAGTGCGATCTTAAGCTGGCAAACGCTCGTGACGCTGGTCATCACGGCGATCCTGTTCCTATTCGTGCCGGAACCGCTGCCCGGCTGGCAGGCGTGGTTCTGGTTGGTCGCGGGTGCGATTGCCGAAGTCGCGTTCATCGCCGCCAACCTGTCGAACCCGGAAGCCGCCGCCGAAGCGATTGCCCGCGAATTCGAGCAGAAGTACGACTTGGGACGCATTCGCAGCGCCGTATCGCGCCAGCGCCTTGAGCGCGCGCTCGAATACCGCCGCAGTATGCTCCGCCTGACCGACCGGCA